>NZ_JBJJLO010000015.1:0-78549 GCF_046230915.1 Pseudomonas sp. KCJK8993 | reverse complement strand
CGCTTGCCAATTCAGTGCCATCAAAGCTCATAGCATCCCTCGGGGTAACTTGGTGTAAATCGCCCAGCCAGCTGGATGTTGGCTCGGTTATCTGCGGCGATGAATCGAAAGCTCGACCACTGAAGCCGGCGCCTTGACTCCGGCAGCTTCCAGCATGGCCTGCGTCGCTGTCTCGACGGACTGGCGCACTGGATCAAGGTCGAGGCGGGCGTAAATGGCAGTGGCTTGATGCGTCTTGTGGTTGAGCGACTTGCCGATGATCGCCATCGATGCGCCGGTCTTGGCTTGCCAACTCCCCAGAGTGCGGCGTAGGTCGTGAATGCGTAGGTCGGTCATGTCGTAGAGCGCCGGGTCGATTTCCAAGGCGTCGGCGATGGATCGATAACGCTTCTCTGCCGCTGCTGGTGCGGTCGTGATCTGCTGGTCAGCCTGCTGGCGCTCCTCGGCAGTCAGCTTGCGGAGCCCTTCCAAGTGGTCGAGAAGGCGGCGCAGGCTGGCGCGCAGCAGGACGGCAGCCCATGCCTTTTTCGGCTCGACCAAATGGCCAGTCTTGCCCTCGCCGGGAAACACGAAAGGCGACGTGCCGGTTGTGTGCTTGCGGGCCTTAAGTGCGGTCACGGCTTCGGGCGAGAGAGTAACGTTCTGCGGTGTGCCGTTCTTGGTCATGCCGATGCGCCAGACACGGGCGTCTAGGTCGAGGTCGCGCCAAGCCATCGCTTGTACGTTGGAGCGCCGCGCGCCGGTCAGCAGCGCCAGCAGGAAAAAGTCACTCAGGCTCGACTCGGCAATGGCGGCAAACAAGTAGGGCAGTTCGGCAGCTTGGGCGAAGCGGTCGCGCGACACCACAGCGTTTTTCTGAACGCGGCTGGCCGGGTTGGCGCCGCCAAAATGCTCGTGATCGGCTGCATAGTTGAAGACTGACGAAATGATGGCGACGGCCTTGTCTGCTTGCCGTGCGCTTTTCTTGCTCACCTTGCTGTGAATCGCCTTTACCTCAGATCGGGTGATATGCGACAGCTTGCTACTGGCGATGGCCGCCATATGAAGTCGGGCAGTGTCGAGATAGTCCTTCTTCGTCCGCTCAGTGATGGGCGTGCCGTCACGCTTTTTCTTTTTTTCCAGCATCTCGATCAGCATCTCGACAAAGGCCGGCTCTTCGCGGATGGCTCGCCGGACGGCTGCCGGGTTAGCGCCGGCCTCAATCTCAGCATTGATAGCGGTGGCCTGCTTGCGTGCCTGCTCAACAGTCATCGTCGGGAAGCGGCCAAGCGTGACTCGCTCGGGCTGGCCTCCCTTTATGCGGCGATAGACGGAAAAGGTTTTGATTCCGGTGGACGACACTCGAAGCTGTAGCCCACGAGTCTTAGTGTCGTGATAGGTGGCGCGCTTGCCCGCCTCGGGCATCGGCAATGAGGCCAACCGCTCCTTGCTGAATGAGATATGGGTTTCGTTGCTCATGCCTTCCTCGTCGAATCCGGGGTTACCTTAGGGTTACGATCCAGATCGAAAAAAGGAAATTTTCGTGTAACCCGGTAAAGCCAAGAATAGGCTGAAACCCACATCCCGTATAGTGTCGTGGCATTTAGTGAATCAGCATGCATTCCGAAACCCTCTGACTTTTAATCAGTAGGTCCCGGGTTCGATTCCTGGTGCCGGCACCATATAAGACAAAGCCCTCGCAGCGATGCGAGGGCTTTGTCGTTTCCAGGATCAAGAAATCCTCTCCCAATGCCTTGAGCAGGGTTTCTCGGTTCCCGGGAGCTTCAGACTCGCTTCCTGCCCCCTCGCCAGCTTCTGGCTTCACCTGAGTTCGCGCACTGGCCTCATGCTTCTTGCAGCCGCGCCCTGCCTGAAGCCACGCTGATATTGTGGCGGGTTCGCCCCTTGTGGTTGCTGCGCGGTCGTCGGTACGACTGGGTCGAACGTTTTGCGCTAGTGTTTCCCTGCGGACCAGGACGGTCCTTCGACGCAGGTGCAAACGCTCATGACCCACCCAACGTCCTCCATCAAACTCAGCATGCTTCAGCAAATAGCGCCCTACCTGAGCATGCATGGGGTATCGCCGCAGGAGTTCTTTCGAGGTTACGGTATTTCCCCTCAGGTTTTTCAATACCCGGATGCCTGGATGCCCCGGGCGACCTGCTTTCGTATAGCCAGTGAAATGACCGCGCTCACACAGGACCCCTTCGCGGGTGCAACCGCGGGGTATTTGATCGAAGTACGCTCCCTCGGCGCCTGGGGCGAGTTGATCCTGGGTTCGTCCAATCTCGCTCAGACATGCGCAGTGGCGGCGATCCATACGAACTTACTGCATCAAGGAAGCGACGTAAGAATCGTCACCGAAGGCCGTACGCTGAAACTGATCCGACAATCCACCGGACAGCACGGGGCGAATCCGAAGCAGGCCATTCTCGGCACCCTGGCGCTGCTGAGAAAAGTACCGCTGATGTCCGGAGAGCCATGCGCCATCCGTGTGCATTTGCAAAACCCGAGGCAACGAGGGAATGAGGCGCTGGAAAAGTACCTGGGGCCGAATCTGCACATGAACGCGCAGCACAACATGATCGAATTCGATCGTGAGTTACTCGACATCTCTGTGCAGCTCGGCCGGGATGACGCCTGGAAAGTCGCCGAGGCCTTGAGGTCGACCGCGAAAGCCGCCGGCATGCTTATCGAACGGATCGGGGATCAGAATCGATCCACACTGACCGCCATATCAAGAAACCTGGGCTTGTCTTCCCGAACGCTACAGCGTCGCCTCAAATATTGCGGCATCGACTTCGAAGACCTGCGGGACAACACTCGTCGCAACGAAGCGCTACAACTGATTGCCAGCGGCAAGTACAGCGCAACCGAAATTGCCTACATGGTGGGCTACAGTGATCAAGCGCACTTTACCCGAGCTTTCAAGCGCTGGACCGGAAGTTCACCAGCGCGCTACCGCTCGCTCTTGAAAGTTGATCGCTAAGCTCTTCGCCTGCCCCTTCCCGCAACTAGCGGGCGCCTTCCAATGGCGCCCTTCTCGACACTGGCTTGTTGTACTTTTGGCACCAAATGGCAAGTTTCCAGAAGGAGGGGCTTATACAGTCTGAAAGAAAGTGCCCACTTGAAAGAGCCAGAGGTCTACATGCCCGAATCATCCACGGCCTGCATCGTCGCCTTGACGCTGGCCACTTTTGCCAACGCACACGCTCAGTCATCCGCTGACGCAACGGTGCGGGTAGATGGCGATAACTTTGCTCGTGCCGAGTCCGATCTTTATATGAGGTGGGCTCAGGCGAGCCAGATACAAGTGCGCGATGCCCTGGCTGTTCTGGGTTCGCCCATTCCCGGCTACAACCAGTCCTTTGGCTCTAAAGGCAGGGTCGATCCGAGCCACCACTTGATCGGTGGTTGCGACGTAAAGACCGTTAACTCTCTGGTTACGACACCCGGCTGAACTATAGCGCCAGGCTCTATCTACCAAGCAACAAAATACTGCGCGGCAAAGGAGGCGTCCAAAACCACAATCCGTCGATTTATAAGTTTGATTACTCGAGCAAAAGTGAGTTTGCCTGATCGATAGGCCACGGCCATCGGTGTTAATAATGAAAGGAGTTCATCATGAAGAAAGTAATGCTTTGTTTCGTCTTGTTATTTAGCTTTACATGCAGCTTTGCCATGGCAGCAGGCCGTCCCAGCTATCCCTTTAATGATAAAATCGCCAGCGGCTTGTCGCGTCACCATATTATTCCATGGGAAGAATTGGTCGAATTTGGCACCGACAATTTCACCAGCGATACAGACAGAACGAACTTGATCAATGCCATTATCGGTACCCGTACTGTCAATCTCGGCTCATTCCAGGGCAATGTACCGCTGTTGGTCGCCGGACTGCATACGCCGCAAAATCCCGAGGCCGTAGAAGTCTGGCAATCATTACTGGCCTGGACTCAGGGGAATCTGGTCGTGGGAACCAATACTCGCCCAGATGACCCCGGCAGCAAGTTTGATCAGGTTGCCTATAACTGCCTGAAAGTTGTTAACCACGATGCGGCCTATACCGTTATTTTTGCTGACTGGGAAGCGCCGACAGCGACTCCAGCAGCGAAAAAACAGTATTTCCTGACCATGGCAGCGCATGACATTGCGAATGCTGCAGGCCAGCCATGCTGGAAACCTTGATCTCATTCATCATGACGCGCAGGAAAAAATCATGGCTAATATTATTACCGTAGGCAGCATTACAACCCCTAACCCTTTTCTTTGGTTGAATCCGGATACATTGGGCCTGCCCGATGTCGTCTACATCATTCAATCAAGTGCTCCCAAAGGCGACTGGGTAGATGTAGGGCAGTTCTGCGCTGTGCTATCCAGCGCCTGGCTCAATGATGCCAAACATCCGGCAAAGTTCGATATTCGCAACTTTGACGATCCGGGCAAGATCCAGTTGGCTCAGCAAGTGATTGAGGCATCGAATAGCTTGGCCTCCCAAGTAAAAGCGGCGGAGCAGGCGATACACGGCAAGTCCAAGTCGAAGGACCAGGTTACCAAGGACTTTTCGACATACAACACCGGCACTAAAATCTGGGCGGGAAATGATAGGCATGTCATTGGCATCTACATCATTAGCGCCACGGAAATGCAGGTTTATGATTCGAATCTAGGCACCGCAACCAAAAAGCCGCGCACCGCCTTTGCGCAAGTAGTGGCGGATTATCAATTGAACGCTTTTGTAGTAGCTACCGCTTAATGTTGGCAGGCGATGCGCATCAAGTGCGCATCGCCTGCCTGTTTTACATGATTGGGTTAGTGTTTGAACGGGCTTGAATTCATGTAAAACGCAACTACCCAAAAATCAAATACTGCCTATCAACTCAACAATGGCTCTGAACTAAAAAGCTCACACCAAGGCCGGAAGTTCCTGTCGGGCTTTTCGGCGTTGGCCGGCGACCGGGTCACGGGGTCAATTATCGCCAGGACGGGTGTGTCTACGACCTTGTCCAGAAGGGCCCGCCACTGGGTATTCAGTGGGCGCTTGCGAGCCTTGCATGGCAAGGCTCCCCCCAGGCATGCGCTTCATGCTCCAATAGCCGCCGACTCCAGCTGCACGCAGGCCTCCATGAAACCCATCGCCGTATCCATCCTCGCCCTGTTGCTCCACTCCATGCTGTTCAGCGCCCCGGTCGTGGCCGGCGATGCCGAAGCCGGCGCCAAACTGTTCAAGCGCCTGTGCAGTGGTTGTCACAATATCGGGCCTTCGGTGCGCAGTTCGTTCGGGCCCGAGCTGAACGGCATCATCGACCGCCCGGCCGGCAGCGCCCAGGACTACCAGTATTCGACGGCGATGAAGTCCTCGGGCATCGTCTGGACCCGGGACAAGCTCACCCAGTACCTGCAAGATCCCAAGGGCGTGGTGCCCGGCACCCGGATGATTTTCTGGGGCTTGAGCGACGAAGAGAAAATCGACAACCTGCTGGCCTATCTACAGATCTTCACCAATCCCTGATCCCGTTTCGCTTCCCTACAAGGATGTTTCGATGAAGCTTTCCCTGCTGTCCCTGGCGACCGCCGGCCTGACCCTGGCCGTGCTCGCACCGCAAGCGGGCGCCGCCGGTTTCGACTGTGCCAAGGCCTCGACCTCGGTCGAGAAGGCGGTTTGCAACGCGCCGAAGCTCTCCGCCCAGGACGATGAATTGAATCGTCGCTACAACGAGCTCAAGCACCTGCAGGTGTTTCGCCTGCTGCAAGTGCGCTGGCTGCGCGAGGTTCGCGATACCTGCACGTCGGACGACTGCCTGGAGGGGGCCTACCGCGCCCAGTTGAAGATGCTCGCGCCGCTGCCGATCCCCCCGGCCCCGGACAAGAACCAGTTGCTGCCCATGGACCCGACGCGCCAGTACCGTCTGGATGAAGCCGAGCATTGGCAGCGCTTCCCGTTGGCGGCCTTCCCTGCCGTACCCCCTCGGGGCGACAAGCAGATCGTCGACGCCCAGGTGATCGATGGCGTGTTGCGCGTGGTGCTGTTCACCGGCCTGTACCAGCGGGACCAGGGCGGCTTTGTCGGGACCCTGTATGAATATGCCGATGACCAGCCGGGCCTGTATCCCATCGCCCGGGACATCGCCTTCACCGGCTGGGCCGCCCAGGGCAACAACGACCAGGGCCTGCGCTTCGCCGGGTTCGATAATGGACTGCTGTACTACCGCCAGCGTATCGGTGGCGACTTGCAGCAAAGCATGAGCTACCGCCTGGGTTCACGCAGCGCGCCCGAGGCCAGCCTGAAGTCGTACCAGACGCCCTCCAATACCCTGCGCCATGCCCGGGCGCGGGTGGGCCAGGACCTGAATGCGGACAATTCCAGCCTGTCCCTGGACTACGACCAGCAGAGCCACAATACCTACAGCGAGAATGTCACCGCGCACAACGACACCGAGGTGGGCTGGAGCATCGTCAACCCGACCTGGAGCGCTACCCGCCCGATCATGTACTTCGACAACGAAGGGCCGCGGGCCTGTATCTGGCGAGTCGACACGCAGTACAAGACCTTGTTCAAGATCGTGCCCGAGCATGAAGCCGTCTCGGCACGCCCGATCGACCTGCATGGCCGCGAGGCGGTGGTCTACCTGGAAGGTGACCAGCTGAAGTTCGCCTTCAAGTACGACGACTGAGGGCAGGTGCCAGGGCAAAAAAAGGCTCGTCAATGACGAGCCTTTGTTTCATGGTGCGACCCGCCTCTGCCTCAGGGCAGGCTGATCTTGTACTGGGCCAGCTTGGCCTGGTGCTGGGGCTCGACGTACTTCTGGTTCACCAGCTTGGCGAACTTGCTGAAGTCGCTGCGGGCATCGTCGGTCAGGCCCAGTTTGTCGTAGGCAAGACCGCGGTGATAGAAGGCCCAGGCATAGTCTGGCTGGCGTAGCAGGCCGGTGCTGTAGGCTTCGGCGGCCTCGCGGTATTGCCCCAGGTCGTAGAGCGTCTGGCCCAGGTGGTAGTAGGTCGGCATGTTGAAGCCGCCGCCCTTGCCCGTCTCGCCCAGGTTGGCGTCGAGGTTGGATTGCACCAGTTCCAGGGACTTCTGCGGGTTGCCCGCCTCACGATACAGGCGGCTCAGGTCCAGCACCGCGCGGGCATCGGGCTTGCCTGCCAGGGCGATGGACTTTTCCTTGGCGGCAATCGCTTGCGGATAACGCTTGAAGCTGGCGTAGGCATCGGACTTGAGCCAGTACACCAGGCTCTGCATGCCCGGCGGCAACTGGTTCTTCTCCAGGCACAGGTCGGCCTGTTGCAGCACCACGTCGAATTTCTCGGCCTTGGCGGCCTGGCCCACCATGCGGCAATGGGCATAGTTGATCTGGTCCTGGCTCTGCAGGCCGGCACAACCGGTCAACAGCACGGATCCCAGGAGCAATAGCGCTCCACGAACAGACGATGAAGGCATGGCGTTCAATCCAGCAGATGGGCGTTGAGGTCAGGGCGATAGACTTGCAGCAACGGCGCGGTGACGGTGCCCTGCAAGCTGCAGAAGATCGTGGTGCGGCCGGCGATCGGCTCCTTGTCGATACCTTTGTCGATGCTCAGGACCCGCTCGACGAAACCGAACGGCGTCGCCACGCCGCCACCGGCCTGGCCCTGGGTCCGCCATTG
Organism: Pseudomonas sp. KCJK8993; assembly: GCF_046230915.1. Classification (NCBI taxonomy): domain Bacteria; kingdom Pseudomonadati; phylum Pseudomonadota; class Gammaproteobacteria; order Pseudomonadales; family Pseudomonadaceae; genus Pseudomonas; species Pseudomonas sp. KCJK8993. The sequence goes on along the minus strand of NZ_JBJJLO010000015.1, from coordinate 70,926 downwards.
CTGGATCGGATCGCCGACCCGGCGAATCTCCACCCGGCTGAAAGCACCACGGTCGTCCTTCAGGCGGGCGTTATCCGCCAGCAGCGGCTTGAGGCGCGCGGCCACGTCCTGGGGCGTGCCCTCGGCGACGAAACCCCAGAACAACATGTTGCCCACCGACTTCATCGACATGGCTTCGTTGTAGTAGCCCACCAGGCGCACGCCCTTGACCACCAAGGGCTGCGCGAACGGCTGGTAGCGACCGCCTTCCTGCAGCGGGTTCATGACCTGGGGCGCCTTGACCGCGCCGTACTGGGCCAGGCTCAAGGTACCGGCCGGCAGTTGGGCGGTGTTCAGGCTCTGGAAGAACTGCGCGTCGCAACGGGAGAAATCACTCAGCAACTGCTCGGGCGAGGTCGCTTGCTGGCCCTGGGCGATGCTGGCGATACCCAGCAGGCACAGGCCGGACAACAGGGAACGGAACATCAAGATCATCCGTGAAGGGGAAAGGGGGGACGGAATTTAGCAAGATCGATATCAAACGGCCACAAGTCGCCCGCGACCTTATAGGCACAAAAAAGCCCCGAACCAGTCGGGGCTTCTTGCATGGCGCCACCTGTCGCCAGGTGGTGATCAGGCGTTCATCAGAACACGTTGATCGGGTAGTCGACGAATACCCGCAGTTCGTTGCCACCCACGTTGTAGTCGGAAGACTTCTGCGATACGCGCAGGACCGAACTGCGAACCTTCACACTCAGGTCCTTGGCCGGGCCGCTCTGTACCACATACTTGAACTGGTTGAAGATTTCGCGCTCGCTGCCGCCGGAAGACGTCGCGGTGGTGATGTTGTCGCCACGCACATAGGCCACGTTGTAGGTCAGGCCCGGTACGCCGAAGGCGCCGAAGTCCAGGCCGTAGCCCAGCTGCCAGCTGCGTTCGTCTTCGGCGTTGAAGTCGGACCAGTAGGAGTTGGCCAGGTAGATGGTATTGCCGCCATCGCCCACGCGACCTTGATCACGCTGGTAGCCGCCATAGGCATAACCCAGGTGGCTGTCGCCGGTGCTGCGCTGGTGCGCCAGGGTGAAGGAGTGCGGGCCGGTGGCGTAGGTGGCCGCCAGGCTCCAGATCTTGTTGTCCTGGCCGCCGGCCTTGGCCTTGTTGGCGTAGGACTTGTCCAGCTTGGTGCGGTAGCCGTTGAAGTCCAGGGTCAGGGACTGGTCGGTGGCCAAGGGGAACACGTAGTTCAGGTTCATGTACTGCTTCTTCAGCACGTCTTCGACGTCGGAAGCGTACAGGGCGCCCTTGAACTGCTCGGTGAACTGGTAGCTGCCGCCCAACACGTTGATGGACTTCAGGCCGCCGCTGTCACGACCTTCGTCGCTCTTGCGCGATTCGGCGGTGAAACGACCGGCGTTCAGCTCCAGGCCCTTGATCTCCTTGGAGGTGATCAGGGTACCGGTGTAGCTTTCCGGCAGCAGGCGCGCATTGTCGTAGTTCAGCACCGGCAGGGCCGGCATCTGGTCGCCGTAGGTCAGCACGGTGTTGGAGATGCGGAACTTGACCGCGGCGCCAGCCTTGGCCAGGTCGTTGGCGGCCTTGCCGCTGTTGTCTTGCTTGAAGAAGTCGATGCCGCCGGCACCGCTGCGGCCCTTGCCGCCGTCCAGGCGCAACGCGTACAGGCCGAAGGCGTCGACGCCCACGCCCACGGTGCCCTGGGTGAAACCGGAGGAGAAGGTTCCGATGAAGCCTTGGCCCCACTCGGCCTTGTCCTTGTTACCGTCCTTGTAGTCACGGTTGATGTAGGCGTTGCGCAGCAGCACTTTCAGGCTGCTGTCTTCAACGAAACCCTTGGCGTCGGCCTGGCCGTCGGCCATGGCTTGTGTAGCGCTCAAAATCCCCAGTGCAATCAAGCAGATCCGCTGTTTAGACATTTTATTTTCCTTATTACGGTTTGATGACGCGCTGTGAGCTTGTGCGGCTATGGCGTTTGAACGCTCTTCTACCGTCGAAACAAAAAGCCCGCCCACATGGGATGGTGGCGGGCCTTTTATCATTCTGAAATATGGCTCTGAGCCACAGGCGTTGGGGCGAATCCTATCTGCGCCCTCAACAACGTGTCAATTTCGTGAATCGTCTTTGAATAGCTGAAAATGTTCTAAGAATAGCGGGCTAGAGCATCGCCCGTTGCACGCTGTGACTGTCCACGAACTGCTCGAAATGGGTCACTTTGCCATCCTTTAGCGTCCACAGATGGGCGACCCGCACATCGATAGGTTTACCCGAGGCCTTATAGATGCCCCGGTAGTTGCCATAGGCGAAGACCTTGTCACCCTGGGCCACATAGTTCTCGACCTTGAAGGTGAAGTCTTGCCACTCGCTGCCAAGGCGCTTGAAGACATGCTCCAGCACTTCTTCGAAACCGATATAGGTACCGGCATAGGGGAAGCCCGCCGCTTCGGTCCAGCGCGCATCGGGGGCCAGGGCCGCCGCGGTATTGCGCGCGTTTTCCTGGGAGTTGGCACCTTCATAGGTGCTTTTGATCAACGCAAGGTTATCCATGGGTGACTCCACTGGGTTCAGGTGAATTCAGGGTGTGCAACCGTCCAGGCCACAGGTTGGGGTCGCACCGGCGCGCACGCCGCTGTCCAGGCCCAGTGAATCCTGCAGCCATCGGGCGAAGGCCTCGGGCTTGCCCAGCCAGGGGCTGAGGTCAAGCAACTGATAGTGCCCGTCGCGCTCCAGGGCCAGGGTCGGGAAGCCCTGCCCGCCAACCTGCGCCAGCAGTGCCCGGCTGGCCTTTATATGTTCGTCCACCTCGTGGGCCAGCGCCTGGTCGAAAGCCGTAGCGAAAGCTTCCCGGGCAAAACCCAAGGTTTGCGCCAGCTCCAGCAGCACCTCGCGCTCGGCAATCCGCCGCCCCTCCACGTAGTGGGCGGTTTGCAACCGGCCCAGCATTTCCAGGCCACGGCCAGCCAGGGCCTGGGCCGCCAGCACGGCGGCAATCGGCGGCGCCGAATCGAAGATCGCCGTGCGATCGCGCAACAGGCCTTCGAAATAGGCCTCACCGAACGGTTGCCCGGTGTACTCGGCAATACGTCGGTCATGGGGCATGACGTAGTCGCGCAATTGCGGCGATACCGGCTGGCGGTTGCGGCCGCTCATCATGCCGCCACCATGGGCCACCACCGGCAGCACCGCTTGGGCGGCCTGGATCAATGGCTTGGCGCCATAGCACCAGCCGCACAGAGGGTCATGAATGTAATGAAGGGTGGCCGAGGACATACGCAGGCTCCAGCAGGATCGTGAAAATTCGACAGCTGCAGCCTATGCCCCCAAGGCCTGGGAAAAAACCTCGAAATGCCTTCCAGACTGTTTCAGGATCCGGTCGAATCGCGCCATTGGATGCGCAAGACAGGGCCGGTGGACGGCAAGAGATGAATCGCTACAGCTTTGACATAATTAGAAACAACAGATGTGAAATGGTTTTAGCAAATAGTTAACACAAGCAAATAGCAACCATTACTATTCGCGCCTTCCCGAATCACCCCCTCTCGGATGCGCGACAAACATGCCTGCCCATTTCCGCCTCACTCCCCTGTCCCTGGGACTTTGCACCCTGCTGACCGCCGGTTTCGCCTGCGCCGCCGGTACCACCCTGCCGACGACTTCCATTCGTGCCGAAGCAGGGGCCGACCCCGATGATCCGCGGGTCCGGGAAGTCAGTACCGCAACCCGCACTTCGACTCCCGCACGCTACGTGCCCCAGGCCATCGACACGGTCAAGACCGCCAACCTGCGGGACTACGGCACCAACGACCTGGGCAGCGCCTTGAGCGGCATCCCCAACGTCAGCAGTGGTGCCGACACCCGCTTCGACAGCGTGCGCATCCGTGGTTTCGACGCGAGCAACGACTTCTACCTGGATGGCATCCGCGACGACAGCCAATACGTGCGCGACCTGCACAACATCGAGCGGATCGAAGTGCTCAAGGGTCCTGCGGCAGTGCTCTATGGCCGGGGCAGCCAGGGCGGCATCATCAACCGAGTGAGCAAGCTGCCCGAGGCCGGTCGCCGTTCCAGCGTCGAAGTCCAGGGCGGCAGCCAGGACCTGCGCAGCCTGTACGCCGATCTCAGCGCCGACCCGACGGACAACATCAGCCTGCGCCTGAACCTGGGCAACGAAGACAAGAACAGCTTCCGCGATGGCATCGACGGCAATCACCGCCAGCTGTTCGCCCCCTCGATGAGCTGGCAACTGACACCGGAGCTGAACTGGCTGGTGCAGTACGAGTACAGCCGCTACGACCGCACCCCGGATCGTGGCATCCCGGGCAACCCGCTGACCGGACGCCCCGCCGACGTCAGCCACAAGACCACCTACGGCGATACCCAGCGCGACTACATCAACGACCGCGCCCAATCGCTGCGTTCGCGGCTGAACTATGAGCTGAACGAGCAGTGGCAACTGCGCCATACCTTCAGCCTGTTCAAGCTCCAGAGTGATTTCGACAATACCTACCTGACCACCTACAAACCGGCGACGGGCCAGGTGGACCGCCAGCGCTGGCAACAGGACCTGAGTACCCGCAACCTGTACAACACCGTCGAGCTCGAAGGCCATGTCCAGACCTACGACATCGAGCACACCTTGCTGGTGGGCCTGGAGATGGGCGAGCAGCGCCGCCACTCGCTGCTCAACCAGGGAGTGGGCGTGCCCTCGGTGCCATTGAGCGGTTCCACGCCAGGTAGCCAGCACAAAGGCACAATGAAGGCGTTCAGCAACAACCTGACCCAGGTCGAGAGCACTGGCTTGTACCTGCAAGACCAGATTCGCCTGAACGATGAGTGGCAACTGCTGGCCGGCGCACGCTTCGACCGTTTCGAAGTGGACACCACCAGCAGGCTTTCAGGCCTGCGCGAGAAGCAGGACAGCACCAGCACCAGCCCGCGCGTGGGCGTGGTCTACACCCCCTGGAAAGATCACTCGTTCTACGCGTCCTGGAGCAAATCCTTTGCCCCGGTCGGTGGCGGCCTTATCGGTATTACCCCGGGCGCCAAGGGCAACACCAACCAGACCGATCCGGAGCTGACCCGGCAGAAGGAAATCGGGGTCAAGAGCGAGTGGCTCGACGAGCGCCTGGGCACCACCCTGGCCCTGTACGAAATAGAACTGTACAACCGTCGCACCGAGGATCCGCTGAACAAGGGGACCTACCTGATGACCGGCCTGCAGCGCTCGCGAGGCATCGAGCTCACCGCCACCGGCAATGTGGTCGGCAACTGGTATGTGCGCGGCGGCATGGGCCTGCAGGACGCGACTATCGTCAAGGACGACAACGGCAACCAGGGCAACCGTGTCAATGATGTGGCCAAGCGCAATGCCAGCCTGTTCGTCACCTGGAAGCCAGAACTGGGCTGGTATGCCGAGACCGGCCTGACCCTGGTAGGCGACCGCTATGCCGATCCGCAAAACAAGTTCGTACTCCCCGGCTACGGCCGCTGGGACGCCCTGGCCGGCTACCGGCACAAGGACTGGGATGTACGCGCGGCGCTGAACAACATCGCCAACCGCGACTACTACAGCTCCGCCACCAGCGCTTCCCAGATCCAGCCGGGCGACCCGCGCAGCCTGGTGGTCACCGGGACCTACAGTTTCTGATCCGTGCGGATCACCGGCGAAAAAAAAGCGCTGCCATCCCGGCAGCGCTTTTTCACGATCCTTGTCTTTCTATCCTTTCACCACGTCCCACAACGCTTGCAGTTCCGCCTCGCTGAGCAAACCAGCGGGGTAACGCTCAATGATGATCCGGCGCGGATCAGGTTCCCTGATCTGACGCGTTCCATTGGATTTCAACCATTGCACCAGAACTTGCAGCGCTTCGTTACTCATTGCCAAGGGATGCGATGCCCGCTCGCTGACCATATTCATTCCAGCGCTCTCTCCCGGTTTCTGAGCGGCCTAACTTATCCAAGGTTTATGACAGAACATCAGAGTTCCACATGTCTCAGAATCACCACCAGGCAGATACAAGAGCTATGCCAATATGCCTGGCGCGACGACGTGCGGTCATGAAAAAGCCCGCGGCCCATCTGGGCCGCGGGCTGGCTGGAAGTCCCCGGGGCAAGCCCGGGGTCGAGCCCGTCGAACCGGCGACAAGTTCTGTTACAACGGCACTCAAACTCGGCGCGGAGCAGGCTGTTGTTGGGTAAGGCAGTGGATATTCCCGCCGCCCAGTAACAGTTCGCGCCCGGGCACCATCACCACTTCGTGCTCGGGGAACAATTGCTGCAGGATCGCCTTGGCGGGTGCATCCATCGGATCATCGAAGCTCGGGGCGATGATCCCACCGTTGACGATCAGGAAGTTCACGTAGGAGCCGGCCAGGCGCACCGACGGGTTGCGTTCCTGGCTGCCGGCCACCACATCGACCCCGGCGCACTCTTCCTCGGTGGCGAACAGCGGCCCGGGGATCGGCATCTTGTGCACCTTGAACGCGCGCCCCTTGGCGTCACGGGTGTTTTCCAGCACCTGCATGGCCGCCTGGCAACGCGGATAATTCGGGTCCTGTGGGTCGTCGGTCCAGGCCAGCAATACTTCACCCGGGCGCACGTAGCAGCAGAAGTTATCCACGTGGCCATCGGTCTCGTCGTTGTACAGCCCATCGGGCAGCCAGACGATCTGCTCCACCGCCAGGTGATCGCGCAGCACGGCTTCGATCTGCTCGCGGGACAGGTGTGGATTGCGGTTGTGGTTGAGCAGGCATTCCTCGGTGGTGATCAGGGTGCCTTCGCCATCGACGTGGATCGAACCGCCCTCGAGCACGAAGCCTTCGGTGCGGTATTCCTGGCAACGCTCGATCTCCAGCACCTTGCTGGCTACCTGCTCGTCGCGGTTCCAGGGCGCGTACAGGCCGCCCTCGAAGCCACCCCAGGAGTTGAAGCCCCAGTGCACGCCACGCACTTCGCCGCTGTCGTTGATGACGAAGGTCGGGCCAGTATCGCGGACCCAGGCGTCGTCGCTGGACATCTCCACCACACGGATATTGGGTACGTCCAGGCGCGCCCGGGCGTTTTCATATTGGGCCGCGGAGACTGCCACGGTCACCGGTTCGAAGCGGGCGATGGCCTTGGCCACCGCGGCATGGGCTGCCTGGGCCGGCTTGCCGCCCAGGCGCCAGTTGTCCGGACGCTCGGGCCAGATCATCCAGGCCTGGGTCTGGGGGGCCCACTCGGCCGGCATGTAGAAACCGTCGGCGCGCGGCGTGCTGTGCAAAGTACTCATAGTGTTCAGGACTCCAGGGAACCGTCGAGGGTTTTCAGGGCGCCATAGAGGTTCGGACGGCGGTCACGGAAACTGCCCCAGGCGCTGCGGATGTGCTCGAGCTCGTCGAGGTCGAAACTGTGCACAAGGATACCTTCTTCGGTCTGGTTGAGCTCCTGGACCTTCTCGCCGAACGGGTTGGCGATGAAGGACGAGCCGTAGAAGGTGATGTCGTAGCCGTCCTGCTCCTCGTTGCCGATGCGGTTGCTGGCCACCAGCGGCATCAGGTTGGCGCCGGCATGGCCCTGTTGCACCCGCTGCCAGTGGTCGCGGGAGGAAATGCTCGAATCGTGGGGCTCGCTGCCGATGGCGGTGGGGTAGAACAGGATTTCTGCCCCCTGCAAGGCCATGCTGCGTGCGCACTCGGGGAACCACTGGTCCCAGCAGATGCCCACGCCGATCCTGGCGTAGCGGGTGTTCCATACCTTGAAGCCGGTGTCCCCCGGGTTGAAGTAGTACTTCTCGTGGTAGCCGGGGCCGTCCGGGATATGGCTTTTACGATAGATCCCGAGGTTGCTGCCATCGGCGTCGATGATCGCGACGCTGTTGAAACGTGCCCGGCCGGCCAGCTCGAAGTAGCTCACGGGCAACACCACCTGCAGCTCCCGGGCAAGCTTCTGGAAATGCGCGATGGCCACGTTGGACTCGGTCGGCGTGGCCAGTTGCAGATAGTCCGGATTGGGTTTCTGGCAGAAGTACGGGGTCTCGAACAACTCCTGGACCAGGATGATCTGCGCGCCCTTGGCGGCGGCTTCGCGCACCAGTTTCTCGGCGGTGTCGAGGTTGGCCTCAAGGTCCCAGGAACAGGCCATCTGGGTAGCGGCGACGGTAACGGTACGGCTCATGGATCAACTCCTGGACGAATGGGCGCAGTCGATGACGACGGTAATGGGCAGGACACAGCGGCGCCTACCCGACAACGGCCATTTTATATACGATAAAAATCGACTTTAAAAGCGTATAAATCATCGTCACAAATAAATAATCGACATAAAACCGATATAAATCGGTTTATAAGGCCAAATAGTTGCGGGATAAAGCACTTGGCCGGCCTCCTTTTCCACAGGCTGGACGCTGCGGACGGATGGCCGGCCAAGGAAGGACCGCAATGAGCAGCGATCCTAGAGGTCTTCGTCGAGCACCTTGGACAGCATGTCGACGAAGAAATCGACGCTCTGCCGGGTGGTGACCATCGGCGGCTTGATCTTGAGGATATTGAGATAGTCGCCGGTGGGCTGCATGAAGATCCCCAGCTCGCGCAGGCGCTCGCAGAGCAGGGCGGTTTCCTCGGTGGCCGGCTCCAGGGTCTGGTGATCGCGAATCAGCTCCAGGCCCAGGTAGAACCCCGAGCCATGCACCGCGCCCACCAGCGGATGCCGCTCCTTGAGCGCCTCCAGGCGCTGGCGGAAATGCTCGCCCACCACCCGCGCGTTGTCCCAGAGCCCTTCGTCGCGCATCACATCCAGCACCGCGATGCCGATACGGCAGCTGACCGGGCTGCCGCCGGACGAGGAGAAGAAATACCCCTCGGCCTCCAGCGCCTCGGCGATCTCGCGCCGGGTGATCACCGCGCCCAGGGGCTGGCCGTTACCCATGCCCTTGGCCATGGTGATGATGTCCGGCACCACGCCTTGCTCCTGGAACCCCCAGAAGAATTCGCCCATGCGGCCATAACCCACCTGGACCTCGTCGGCGATGCACACCCCGCCCCGCTCCCGGACCCGCTGGTAGACCTGGTGCAAGTAGCCGCGGGGCAACGAGATGCCGCCGGCGTTGCCATATACCGGCTCGCAGATGAAACCGGCCAGCTGGCGGCCCGTCTCGTCGAGCTTGGCCAGTTGCTGGTCGACGCTGCGCAGGTACTGCTCCGTGGTGTTCGGGCCACGGAATTGGCCGCGGTAGGTGTTGGGCGCGGTCACCGGATGGACCCAGTCCGGACGGCTGTCCAGGGCCCGGGGGTTGTCGGCGATGGAGGTGGAGACCGCATCGGCGGCTACCGACCAGCCGTGGTAGGCCTCCAGCACGCTGAGCATGTCGCGTCCACCGCTGTAGGCCCAGGCCAGGCGGATCGCCAGGTCGTTGGCCTCGGTACCACTGTTGACCAGGAATACCCGGTCCATGGAGTCCGGTGCCAGGGCCAGCAGGCGCTCGGAAAACTCGGCGATGGCCGCGTAGTGAAAGCGTGAATTGGTATTGAGCAACGACCACTGGCGCGCGGCCTCGGCGGCCATGCGCGGGTGGCCATGGCCAAGCACCGCGACGTTGTTGAGCATGTCCAGGTAGGAACGCCCTTGCATGTCGATCAGGTGGTTGCGCCAGCCGCGCTCGATCCGTGGCGGATCGACGTAATAATGCTTCTGGGTGCGGGCAAAACTGGCGTCGCGCCGAGCCAGCAGGGCCTGGGCGTCCACTTCCGGCTCGGCATCGCAGGCCAGCCCCAGCAGCGCCGCCGGCGACGGGCACAAGGCCTGCCAGGCCGGGGCCCGTGAGGGGCTGCAGAACAGCGGCGGCGTAAGTTCGGTACTGCGGCAGAGCTGGACCTTGAGCCGGCCGTCGGCGGCCACCGCTCCCAGCACCTGGCCCTTGACCAGCGCCGCCCCTGGATGCAGCGAGGCCTCGACGCCCCACAGGCGCAGGCTCGCCCCCGGGCCGTCCAGGCGCAGCAAGCCGTCCGCGGCCGTGTGCAGGACGCCGGCGAACGGCGCCTCCACCGTGGTGCCAGCAGGCACTTGCAACTGCACATGCAACGGGCAGGTCTGGGGTTCGTGCGCGCAGTCGGGCTGGGTCCGGGACAAGCGGTACTGACCGTAGCGGCTCGCGGCCAGGCCATGGGCAGCCCCGGCTTCGGCCAGCAAGCGGTCGTCGATGCCCGGCTGCTCCCAGTTGCCCGCCTCGAAATGCGGGCTGAGCACCCCCAGGTCGATCAGGGCGAACTCACGCCCCACCAGGCTCGGCAACAGCGCAGCGAAGCCTTCGCTGGCAATGGCCGGCAGTGCCTGGCCAACGGCGCTGAGAATGGCCGCCTCCATCAGCTCGAACGGCACCGAGACGGCGACCCGGAAGATCTCCCATTCGTGGCTCAAGTTAGCGCGACTGTAGGGGTTGTCCGGATCGATAGCCACCTGCTGCTCGCCACTGAGCACCAGCACCGCGGCCCGGGCCACGATCAGTGGCCAGAGCGCCAGCAGCTCCGCCCGTTGCAGCGGATTGATCTGGTGATAAGCCTGGATCGCCGGCAGGATACGCAGCGGATCGCCCTCGACGTGGTGCAACAGCGAGGCACAGGTCACCGACAGGTCGGTGATGCGCCAGGTGCGAACCAGGTCGCCGAAGTCGATCACTCCCTGCAACTGCCAGTGGCGCGTCGCGTCACGCTGCCAGACCACGTTGTCGTCGGTGATGTCCATGTGGATCGCTTGCACTGGCAACTGCTCGACCAACGGGTGCAGGCGTCGCTCGGCACGCTGTGCCGCAGCGGCGACCTGGGCGCGCTGCTGGGGGTTCTCGATGACCGGGAGCAGGTGTTCGGTCAGTGCCTGGGCGTGCCGGGCGTCCCATTGCAAGGTGCGCTCCAGCCCCGGGTGCTGGAAATCCGCCAGGGCCAGGTCCATTTGCCCACAGAGGCGGCCCAGGCCGGCCACCAGTTCCACTCCCAGGTGCGGCAGGTGAGTCAGGGAGCGGCCGTCTATATAGTCGAGCAGGCGCACATGCAGGGCTTGCCCGGCAATCTCCAGGGTCAGCAGCTCTTCGCCGTCGCTGGCCGGGATGACCCTGGGAACCCGTAGCCCGGGATGTTGTCGCAGATGCCTGAGACCTTCGTGCTGGGCCTGCAACTCCAGGGCGGCATACTCGCCACGGCAGATCTTCAGGACAAAACGGCCTTGGGCAGTATCGACGCGGTAGTTGAGGTCCTGCTGGCTGCCCAGGGACTGCAGGGTGCCGTGCAGCCCATAGTGGGCCTGCAGCAACTCCAGCGCCTGCTGCGGGGTAACCTGCGGACTGGGCAGGCTGGCACGGTGGATCAAGGTGGCGAGCAACATACGGCGATCCCTGGAAATTGTTATTGGCCGCCTATATCGCCACTGGCCGAGGCGTTGCGCAACCCCTTGTGGAGCACGGAACAGAAAGTAATCACGACGGCGGCGCGATGCATCTTCAGAATTCTCAGACCATTCGTGATGTAATCAATGGTCGATGGCTATTGCACCACCGACTTCATGCCGACAAGCTATGCTGCTTTTCTTGCAGCAACCGATCTACTCAAGGATACAGGCCACTTCACATGCGCATTCTTGTCACCGGCGGAGCCGGTTTTATCGGATCGGCCCTGGTCCGTCACCTGATCCAGCACACGGAACATGAAGTCCTGAACCTGGACAAGCTGACCTATGCAGGCAACCTGGAATCGCTGCACAGCATCGCCAGCAACAGCCGCTATGAGTTCGTCAAGGCCGACATCGTCGACCAGGCCACCGTCAGCGCCGTGCTGGCCCGCTTCCAGCCCCACGCCATCATGCACCTGGCGGCCGAGTCCCACGTGGATCGCTCCATCGACGGACCGTCGGACTTCATCCAGACCAACATCGTCGGCACCTACAGCCTGCTGGAAGCGACCCGCGCCTACTGGCAGCGGTTGCCCGATGCGGAAAAAGCCGCCTTCCGTTTCCACCACATCTCCACCGACGAAGTCTATGGCGACCTGCATGGCGTCGACGACCTGTTCACCGAGTCCACGCCCTATGCCCCCAGCTCGCCCTACTCCGCGAGCAAGGCCGCATCCGACCACCTGGTCCGCGCCTGGCAGCGCACCTACGGCCTGCCGGTCCTGATCACCAACTGCTCCAACAACTATGGCCCGTTCCACTTCCCCGAAAAGCTGATCCCGCTGGTGATCCTCAACGCGCTGGCGGGCAAGCCACTGCCGGTCTATGGCAACGGCCTGCAAGTGCGCGACTGGCTGTACGTCGAGGATCATGCCCGGGCGCTGCTCAAGGTGGTCACCGAAGGCGTGGTGGGCGAGACCTACAACATCGGCGGCCATAACGAGCAGAAGAATATCGACGTGGTGCGCGGCATCTGCAGCCTGCTGGAAGAGCTGACTCCGCAGAAGCCCCAGGGCGTGGCCCACTACGCCGACCTGATCACCTTCGTCCAGGACCGTCCCGGCCATGATCTGCGCTATGCCATCGACGCCGGCAAGATCGAACGCGAGCTGGGCTGGGTACCCGAGGAAACCTTTACCAGCGGGCTGCGCAAGACCGTGCAGTGGTACCTGGAAAACCTCGAATGGTGCCGGCGGGTACAGGACGGCAGCTACCAGGGCGAACGCCTGGGCTCCACCGACATCAAGGACCTGATTGCATGATCAAGGGCATCGTATTGGCAGGTGGGTCCGGTACCCGCCTGCATCCCATCACCCTCGGCGTTTCCAAGCAGCTGTTGCCGATCTACGACAAACCGATGATCTACTACCCGATCTCGGTGCTGATGTTGGCCGGCATCCAGGACATCCTGATCATCTCCACCCCTCAGGACCTGCCCCAGTACCGCAACCTGCTGGGCGACGGCAGCCAGTTCGGCGTGCGCTTCAGCTACGCCGAGCAACCTTCGCCAGATGGCCTGGCCCAGGCCTTCCTGATCGGCGAGCAGTTCATCGGCGATGACCCGGTGTGCCTGATCCTGGGCGACAACATCTTCCACGGCCAGCATTTCAGCGACCAGTTACTCAACGCCGTAAAACGCACCAAGGGTGCCACGGTGTTCGGTTACAGGGTAAAGGATCCGGAACGTTTCGGGGTCATCGACTTCGACAGCGCAGGCCGGGCCTTGTCCATCGAGGAAAAGCCCAAGAAACCCAAGTCCAGCTATGCCGTCACCGGCCTGTACTTCTATGACAACGACGTGGTGCAGATCGCCAAGCAAGTCAAGCCTTCGCCACGGGGCGAACTGGAGATCACCGACGTCAACAACGCCTACCTCAAGCGCGGCGACCTGCATGTGGAATGCTTCGGCCGTGGTTTCGCCTGGCTCGATACCGGCACCCATGACAGCCTGCTGGAGGCCTCGCAGTACGTGCAGACCATCGAGCACCGCCAGGGCCTGAAGGTTGCCTGCCTGGAAGAGATCGCCTACGAAAATCGCTGGATCAGCCGCGAGCACCTGCTCGAACGCGCGGCCTATTTTGGCAAGACCGGCTACGGCCAGTACCTGTTCACCCTGGCCGGAGAAGCCCAATGAAGGTCATTGCCACCGAACTGCCCGGCGTGCTGATCCTCGAGCCCAAGGTGTTCGGCGACGAGCGCGGTTTCTTCTACGAAAGCTTCAATGCCAAGGTCTTCGCCGAAGCGACCGGGGTCGATGTGCAGTTCGTCCAGGACAACCACTCGCGCTCGCAGAAGGGCGTGCTGCGCGGCCTGCACTACCAGTTGCAGAACACCCAGGGCAAACTGGTGCGCGTGACCCAGGGCGAAGTCCTCGACGTCGCCGTCGATATCCGGCGCAGCTCGCCGCACTTCGGCCGCTGGGTGGCGGTGCGCCTGTCGGCGGCCAATCATCGCCAGTTGTGGGTACCCGAAGGCTTTGCCCATGGTTTCGTGGTGCTAAGTGACTTCGCCGAGTTCCTCTACAAGACTACCGACTACTACACGCCATCGGCAGAGCGCAGCATCCGCTGGGACGATCCGACGCTGGCCATCGACTGGGAGCTCACCGAGCCCCCACAACTCTCCGCCAAGGACCAGGCAGGAAGCCTGTTGACTGAGGCCGACCTGTTCCCATGAATACGCCCTTGAAGATCCTCATCAGCGGCCAGCACGGCCAGGTTTCCCGCGAGCTGCAAAAGCGCCTGGGCGACCTGGGCGAACTGCTGGTGCCGGGCCGCGCCCAGTTGGACCTGAGCCATCCGGAGCAGATCCGCCAGCAGGTGCGCACACTGCGCCCCGACCTGATCATCAACGCCGCCGCCCACACCGCGGTCGACCAGGCCGAAAGCGAGGCGGAACTGGCCTACGCGATCAACGCCACCGCGCCCGGGATCTTCGCCCAGGAAGCCTTCGACCTGGGCATCCCCTTGATCCACTACTCCACCGACTATGTATTCGACGGCAGCAAGGACAGCCCCTACGTCGAGGAAGACGAGCCCAATCCGCTGAGCGTCTATGGCCAGAGCAAGCTGGCCGGCGAACGGGCCATCAACCTGGTGCAGGGCCAGCACCTGATCCTGCGTACCAGCTGGGTCTATTCCAGCCATGGCAAGAACTTCCTCCTGACCATGCAACGCCTATTGCAGGAGCGCCCGGAACTGCGCGTGGTGGCCGACCAGATCGGCGCCCCGACCTGGGCCGGCACCATCGCCAATAGCACCCGGGCCCTGATCGAGCGCTGGCAGGCAGGAAACCCCGGAGCCTGGGGCACCTACCACCTGACCGCTCATGGCCAGACGTCCTGGTTCGGCTTCGCCCAGGCCATCGGTGAACAGCTGCTGGCCCTGGACAAGCCCTGCGCGATACTGGAAGCCATTCCCTCCAGCGCCTACCCGACCCCGGCGCCACGACCGCTGAATTCGCGCCTGGACTGCAGCCGCCTGGAGCGGGAGTGGGGCGTGACCCAGCCGGACTGGCACACCGCATTGCGCGAGTGTCTTGCCGAGCAGGGCTAGGCATAATGCGCCTGTAACCACAGGCGCCGTTTCCATGACCCCACCCCTTCCCCGTCGTCCTCGCTGGCGCAGCCTGGCCCTGCTGGCGCTGTGCCTGGCACCGCTGCTGTGGCCACTGCAGCACTTGGCGGAACGCTACTACCGCAATGAGCTGGCCGGGCAGAACCGCCAGACCCTGGACCTGTACGTGGCCAACCTGCTGGGCACCCTGCACCGCTACGAGGTGCTGCCACAGATCCTCGGCGACCTGCCCGCACTACGGGCGGTACTGGGCGCCCCGGACGATGGCGTGACCCAAGGCAACGCCAACCGCCTGCTGAAGAACATCAGCGCCCAGACCGGTGCCGAGGTCATGTACCTGATGGACACCAGCGGCAACACCCTGGCGGCCTCCAACTGGGACAAGCACGACAGCTTCGTCGGGCGTAACTTCGCCTTCCGCCCCTATTTCAGCGAGGCCATGGCCGGGCGCCTGGGGCGCTTCTTCGGCCTGGGCACCACCTCGGCCAAGCGTGGCTATTTTTTCGCCGCCGCGGTGCGCGACGGCGAGCGCATGCTCGGCGTGCTGGTGGTCAAGGTGGACCTGGACCACACCGAGCGCCTCTGGGGCAAGACCCCGGAACAGTTGCTGGTGACCGACCACAATGACGTGGTGATCCTGACCTCGCGCCAGGAATGGCGATTTCGCGCGACCCGGGCCCTGAGCGAACAGGAACACCAGGCGATCGACGCCATCCAGCCCTACCCGACCCGCGACCCGCGTCCGTTGAACCTCAATCCCGATGCCTGGCTGACCCAGACCCAGAAGATCGAGGAGACCGGCTGGAGCGTCAGCATCCTCGCCCCGCGGACACTCATCGACCGCCCAGTACGAACCGTGGTGGCGGTGGGCGCCGCCGCGCTGCTGGTGCTGATGCTGCTGCTCGGGCTGATGATGCAGCGGCGCCGGCACTACCTGGAGCGGATCGCCTTCGAAGGCAAGGCGCGACGCGAGCTGGAGATGCGCGTGGCCGAACGCACCAGCGACCTGGAAAACCTCAACCGGCGCCTGAAACAGGAAGTGCTGGAGCGTGAGAACGCCCAGCAGGAGTTGGTGCGCGCCCAGGACGACCTGGTCCAGGCCGGCAAGCTCTCGGCGCTGGGCACCATGTCCGCCAGCATCAGCCACGAACTCAACCAGCCCCTGGCGGCGATCCGCAGCTATGCGGAGAACGCCGAGGTGCTGCTGGACCATCAACGCACCGACGATGCCCGGGCCAACCTCAAGCTGATCAGCGAACTGACCGGGCGCATGGCCTCGATCATCACCCACCTGCGGGCCTTTGCCCGGCGCGATCACCACGCACCGGAGAGCGTCGCCCTGCAGCCGGCCCTGGACGATGCCCTGGCCCTGCTGGCCAAGCGGCGCCGGGCCATGGATGTGGAGCTGATCCGCGACCTGCCGGCCGCCACCCTGTGGGTCGAAGCCGGGGAAACCCGCCTGCGCCAGGTGCTGGGCAACCTGCTGGCCAACGCCCTGGATGCCCTTACCGAAAAAGGCCCACCGCGCAAGCTGTGGCTGAGTGCCGAATCCACCGCCACGGGCGTCAACCTGTGCATTCGCGACAACGGCCCGGGGTTCTGCATGGAAGCCCTGGGCCGGGCTGGCGAGCCGTTCTATACCACCAAGACGCGAACCCAGGGCCTGGGACTCGGATTGGCGATCTGCGACACGCTGATGCGGGCTTTCGGCGGCGAGTTGTCGTTCGCCAACCATCGCGAAGGCGGTGCGCTGATCACTCTGCGCCTGCGAGCCGGGGCTCCAGGGGTCAGTCCGCAGCCGTCCGAGGATCGCGGAGTATGAGACACGACGCAGCCCGCAAGCCGATAATCCATGGACCGGCCAGGCATGGCTGGCCACGACACGACCTGGAAAGCCACCGATGACCCGTCCCGACAGCCTCGCCCCCCAATTGCAAGTGGTGTTGATCGACGACGACCCGCACCTGCGCCAGGCCTTGAGCCAGACCCTGGATCTGGCCGGGCTCAAGGTCCTGTCCCTGGGTGAAGCCCAGGGCCTGGCCGAGCGCCTGGAACGGGATTGGCCGGGGGTAGTGGTCAGCGATATCCGCATGCCCGGCATCGACGGTATGGAACTGCTGGCCCAGTTGCACGCCCAGGACCCGGAGCTGCCAGTGCTGCTGATCACCGGCCATGGCGACGTGCCCCTGGCGGTGCAGGCGATGCGCGCCGGGGCCTATGACTTCCTGGAGAAACCCTTCGCCAGCGATGCCCTGCTGGACAGCGTGCGCCGCGCCCTGGCCTGGCGCCGCCTAGTGCTGGACAACCGCTGCCTGCGCCTGGCCCTGAGCGATCGCCAGGAGCTGAACGCCCGGCTGGTGGGCCAATCGGCTCCCATATTGCGCCTGCGCCAGCAGATCGGCGCCCTGGCAGCGACCCGCGCCGATGTGCTGATCCTCGGCGAAACCGGGGCCGGCAAGGAGGTGGTGGCCCGGGCCCTGCACGACCTGTCGGGACGGCGCAACGGGCCGTTCGTCGCGATCAACGCCGGGGCCCTGGCGGAGTCGGTGGTGGAGAGCGAACTGTTCGGCCATGAGCCTGGAGCCTTTACCGGCGCGCAAAAGCGCCGCATCGGCAAGTTCGAGTTCGCCAATGGCGGCACGCTGTTCCTCGATGAAATCGAAAGCATGAGCCTGGATGTCCAGGTCAAGCTACTGCGCCTGCTCCAGGAACGGGTGGTGGAGCGCCTGGGCGGCAACCAACTGATCCCGCTGGATATCCGCATCATCGCCGCGACCAAGGAAGACCTGCGCCAGGCGGCGGACCAGGGGCGCTTTCGCGCCGACCTCTATTACCGCCTGAACGTGGCGCCGCTGCGGATTCCGCCACTGCGCGAGCGCGGCGAAGATGTGCTGATGCTGTTCCAGCACTTTGCCGATGAAGCCAGCAACCGCCACGGCCTGCCGGCCCAGGAACTGCAACCGGGACACCGGGCCCTGCTGCTGCGCCACGATTGGCCGGGCAACGTGCGCGAATTGCAGAACGTCGCCGAACGCTTCGCCCTGGGCCTGGAGCTGGCCCTGGACAACGGTGATCCAAGCCAGGCTCCGGCCGCGACCGCAACGCCGATCAGCGGCGGCCTGAGCGAACAGGTCGAGCATTTCGAAAAATCGTTGATCGCCGCCGAAATGACCCAGCCCCACAGCTCGCTGCGCAGTCTCGCCGAGGCCTTGGGCATCCCGCGCAAGACTCTGCACGACAAGCTGCGCAAGCATGGCCTGAACTTCGCAGACAGCGGCGCCGGACAACCCGGCGACGAATCGGAATGAACCACTCCCAGCCATCTCCCGACCCCCGAGGCCCGTGCATGAACCGCGACAGTCGATACCTGGAATCCATCCTCCACCATGACATTCCCCTGACCCGGGAAATGGGCCTGAAGGTGCTCGACTGGCAGGCGCAACAACTACGCCTGCAACTGCCCCTGGAGGCCAACGTGAACCACAAGAGCACCATGTTCGGTGGCAGCCTCTATTGCGGCGCGGTACTGGCTGGCTGGGGCTGGCTGCACTTGCGGCTCAGGGAGGAGGGAATCGAGGACGGGCACATCGTCATCCAGGAAGGGCAGATCAGCTACCCGCTGCCGGTCACCGGTGACGCCCAGGCGATCTGCGCGGCCCCGGAGGACAAGGTCTGGAAGAAATTCCTGTCGATGTACCAGCGCTACGGTCGGGCGCGCCTGACCCTGCACACCAAGGTGGTGAATGCCGGCAGCGAAGAAGACGCGGTGCTGTTCGCCGGCCAATACGTGCTGCACCGCTGAAACCGGCCTGCCCCGGGACTTCACCCGGGGCTCGGGCCGCCTGCGGTATCAGCTCTGCCCGTCCTGGGCGCCACAGAGTTCCAGCAGCCTGGCCCGCCAAGGTGCCTTGGCGGGCAATGCCACGAAGAAATCGTTGAGCAACGACTCCCGGGGCGGATAGCAGAACGGCGCGCCGGCAAGATCCAGCACTTCGCCCCCGGCGCCTTCGAGCACGCCCT
This sequence comes from Pseudomonas sp. KCJK8993, assembly GCF_046230915.1. Lineage (NCBI taxonomy): Bacteria > Pseudomonadati > Pseudomonadota > Gammaproteobacteria > Pseudomonadales > Pseudomonadaceae > Pseudomonas > Pseudomonas sp. KCJK8993. The sequence goes on along the minus strand of NZ_JBJJLO010000015.1, from coordinate 51,928 downwards.
GGGCCGCCGCCGTGTCCCATTGCGATGTGGGCGCCAGCCGTGGATAGCAGTCCGCCGTCCCTTCGGCCAGCAGGCAGAACTTCAACGAGCTGCCGATATTGGCCAGTTTCAGCTCACCCAGGGTGGCGCTCAAGCCACTGAGCAGGCGCTCTTGCGCCGGGCTCGAATGGCGTCGGCTGGCCACCACGGTGAAGGCCTCGCCAGCCACCGGTTGCTCGCGCACAGTGATCGCCCGCAGCGGCTGGCCGCGCTCGGCACGCCAGGCGCCCAGGCCGGCGCCACCCAGGTAGCAACGGCCATTGGGGGGCATCGCTACCACGCCGAACACCACGCGCCCCTGCTCGATCAGGGCGATGTTGACGGTGAACTCCTCGCTCCCGGCAATGAACTCCTTGGTACCGTCCAGCGGGTCCACCAGCCACCAGCGCTGCCAGCTGGCCCGGGTCGCCTGGGGAATGTCGGCGTCTTCCTCGGACAGCACCGGGATGTCCGGGGCCAAGGCCTTGAGACCGGCGACGATCAAGTGGTGCGCGGCCAGGTCGGCCGCCGTCACCGGGGATTCGTCGGCCTTGTGCTCGACCGCCACATCGGCGCGCCAGAACGGCAGGATGGCGTCGCCGGCACGCAGCGCCAACTCCATTACCGGAGCCAGGAAAGGATGGGGAAGCGTCATCGATATCTCACTCATGCTTGAAAGACCCCGCGCTGGCTCAGCAGGTCGCGGGCCAGGTACAACGCGGCCAGGGCCCGGCCTTCGCTGAACTGGGGATTCTGCGCCAGGGCGGACAACTCTCGCAGGTTGACCTTGTCGACCCGCATTGGCTCGGGCTCGTCACCCTCCAGGCGCTCTTCGTATAGGTCGGTGGCCAGCACCACCTGGATCTTCTGGCTCATGTAGCCCGGGGACAACGACAGCTCGGTCAGGTGCTCCAGCTGCCGCGCACCAAAGCCGGCTTCCTCCTTGAGCTCACGCTCGGCCGCCGCCAGCACATCCTCGCCAGGCTCGATCAGGCCCTTGGGCAAGGACAGCTCGTAGGCATCGGTGCCGCCGCAGTATTCCTCCACCAGCACCGCGTGCTCGGCATCGAGCATCGCCACGACCATCACCGCACCATAACCCGCGCCCCGTCCCACCAGCCGCTCGTAGGTGCGTTCGGCGCCATTGGCGAACCGCAGTTGCAGCTGTTCGACACAGAACAGGCGACTGGAAGCGACGATCTCTCGGGCGAGTACGGTGGGTTTCTGACGCATGGCGGGCTCCTTGGCGATAGCGGGTTACTATACAGCCTGTTTGAAAGTGACTGGGTTGCAGATTGCGGCGGCGCGCAGGCGCTGCGAGACCTATTGTTTACTGCGTGTGATCGCCCCTGGCGGGGCCGTTTTTCTACGCCGGGTGCACGGCCTTGGCCCCTCCCGCTTCGCCGGCCCTGGCGGTCGATCGTTTTCCACTGGAGAAGTAGTCAATGGCCCTGATGCCCTGGCGCGATATCGATACCGTCCTGCTGGACATGGACGGCACCTTGCTGGACCTGCACTACGACAACCATTTCTGGCTGGAGCACCTGCCCCAGCGCTATGCCGAGCTGCACGGGGTGAGCCGGGCCATGGCGGAACTGGAACTGCGCCCGCTGTTCGAGCGTAACGCCGGTCGGTTGCAGTGGTATTGCCTGGACTTCTGGAGCACCGAGCTGAAGCTGCCGGTACGCGAGCTGAAGCTGGAAACCGCCCACCTGATCGCCCTGCGTCCGGACGCCGACACCTTCCTCGCAGCACTGGGGCGCGCCGGCAAGCGGGTGGTCCTGATCACCAATGCCCATCGCGACTCCCTGTCGTTGAAGCTGGAGCGGATCGAGCTGGCACCCTACTTCGAACGCCTGATCAGTTCCCACGACTACGGTTTTCCCAAGGAGGATCCGCAATTCTGGGAAGCCCTGCAGGCCGATATCCGCTTCGACCCGACCCGCAGCCTGTTCATCGACGATACCTTGCCGATCCTGCGCAGCGCCCGGGACTTCGGGATCGCGCAATTGCTCGCGGTCAGCCAGCCGGACAGCCGCAAGGGGCCGAAGGACACGGAGGAATTCGCGGCGCTAGGGGATTATCGGGAATTGCTCGAGGGCTTGGTCGAGTAACAGGCCCGCATTCGCGCAGGCCTGTTGGCGACGCGGGCTATCGACTCACTCGGGAATGCGCAGGACCTGGCCCGGATAGATCTTGTCCGGATGGGACAGCAGGGGTTTGTTGGCCTCGAAGATCTTGTTGTACTTGTTGGCATCGCCGTATTGCGCCTTGGCGATGGCACTCAGGGTATCGCCCTTCTTCACGGTGACGAAGACCGCCGTAGCCGCGGCCGGGCCGCTGACGGTGATCTGGTCCTCGACGCTGCCGACACCGGCGATGTTGCCCAGGGCCAGGAGGATCTTCTCCTTCTCTTCCTGGCTCGCCACCTCGCCCTTGACGATGACCTTGTCGCCTTCCACCGTCGCCTGGACATTGGGGTTGCCCAGGCCGACCTTGGCGATGTGCTCCTTGAGCTGCTCACTGGCATTGGCGTTACCGGGGGTCAGCAGGTCGATCAGTTTCTCGCCCGCTTCCTTCACAAAGCTGAAAATGCTCATGTCGCACACTCCTTGGTTGATAGTTCCAGATGCGAAAGACTAGACCAGCCTGGCCGATCCAGGTTCCCGGCCGACCACTGACCCAGGCCGCGCTGGCACGGTAGAATCCCGGCCTTTTGCCGTACCGGAGCGAAGATGGACATCAAGCAGCTGAAATTCCTCATCGCCCTGGATGAAACCCGCCACTTCGGCCAGGCCGCCGCGCGCTGCCATATCACCCAACCGACCCTGTCGATGCGCCTGCGCAACCTCGAGGAAGAACTCGACCTGCCGCTGGTCAACCGGGGCCAGCGCTTCGAAGGCTTCACCGCGCCCGGCGAGCGAGTCCTGGCCTGGGCCCGCACCGTGCTCACCGCCTACGACGGACTGCTGGCCGAGGCCGCCGCCTGCCGGGGTAACCTGGTGGGCACCTTGCGCCTGGGAGTGGTACCGCTATCGAGCTTCGACCCGCAGCCGCTGATACAGCGCCTGCATGCCGAACACCCGCACCTGCGCTTCGAACTCTGCTCCCTGAGTTCCGAGCAGATTCTGGAGCAGCTGGCGAGCAATCGCCTGGACCTCGGGGTGTCCTACCTGGAACGCCTGGACGGCGAGCATTTCGACTCCCTGCCCCTGGCCCAGACCCACATGGGGTTGTTGTACGACCAGCGGCATTTCAGCTTCGGCGAACAGCCCCTGAGCTGGGAGGCGCTGACAGAATTGCCCCTGGGCCTGCTGACCAGCGGCATGCATTTTCGCCAGTCCATCGATCACAACTTCCATATCCGCGGGCTGCATCCGCAACCAGTCTTGCAAACCGACGCCGTCCATCAACTGGTACAGATGGTTCACGGCGGCCTGTGCTGTGCGGTGATGCCCCTGGGCAGCGGCCTGCAAGCCATGACCGAACACCTGCGCCTGCAGCCGATAGAAGATGCCCAGACCCTGGCCCGCCTGGGTTTGATCATGCGCCGCAGCGCGCCACGCTCGGCCCCGGCCGAGGCCTGCTTCGCCCTCTACCGTGAACTCCTCGACGGTCGTTGATCGACGCTATCTATCAAGGGATCAGTACTAGCAATTAGACGCGACACAATGCCGCGCTTAGGCTTGGCCACCAGTACGCCGCTGATCCCCCGATGAACGCCAAACGCCCGCCCTGCGCAGCGCCAGCTCCTGCGAGGCCCGCCCCCGTGCTCGCTTCTCGAGCTTGCGCCACTCCCGGCAAGGGCCGCGTCATCACCGTCACTACCTTGTCCACCTGCCGCATCGCAGCGCACTGCGGCCCGACAGCCCCGCGATGGAGAGTCGCCCGTGAGTACACATAACCAAGCCGACCAGAAACCCGTGGCCCGCTACAAGCCCTACAAGGGGCCGGCCGGCGGTTGGGGTGCCCTGATCAGCGTGGCCCAGGCCTGGCTGACCAGCGACAACGCCCTGAAGAACATCCGCATGATGCTCAAGACCAACCAGAATGGCGGCTTCGACTGCCCGGGCTGCGCCTGGGGCGACTCGCCGGAAAGCGGCATGGTCAAGTTCTGCGAAAACGGCGCCAAGGCAGTGAACTGGGAAGCCACCAAGCGCCGGGTGGACGGCGCCTTCTTCGCCAGGCACAGCGTCAGCTCCCTCTTGGAACAGAGCGACTACTGGCTCGAGTACCAGGGCCGGCTGACCGAGCCGATGAGCTATGACGCGCAGACCGACCGCTATCGCCCCATCAGCTGGGAAGACGCCTTCAGCCTGATCGCCCGGCACCTGCTGAACCTGCCGAGCCCGGACATGGCCGAGTTCTATACCTCGGGCCGGGCCAGCAACGAGGCGGCCTATCTCTATCAATTGTTCGTACGGGCCTACGGCACCAACAACTTCCCCGACTGTTCGAACATGTGCCACGAAGCCAGTGGCGTGGCCCTGGCGCAGAGCGTCGGGGTGGGCAAGGGCACGGTGACCTTCGACGACTTCGAGCACTCGGACGCGATCTTCGTCTGGGGCCAGAACCCCGGCACCAACCATCCGCGGATGCTCGAACCCCTGCGCGAGGCGGTGAAGCGCGGTGCCCAGGTAGTGTGCGTCAACCCGCTCAAGGAGCGCGGCCTGGAACGCTTCCAGCACCCGCAGAATCCCCTGGAGATGCTCACCAACGGCAACCGCCCCACCAACACCGCGTACTTGCGCCCGGCCCTGGGTGGCGACATGGCGTTGCTGCGCGGCATGGCCAAGTTCCTCCTGCAATGGGAACGCGATGCCCAGAAGGCCGGGACCGAAGCCGTGTTCGACCACGACTTCCTCAACACCCACACCGCCCAGGTGCTGGAATACCTGGGCACCCTCGACGACACCCCATGGGAGCAGATCGTCGAGCAGTCGGGCCTGACCCTGGTGGAGATCGAACAGGCGGCGCGCATGTATGCCAAGGGCAAGAACGTCATCATGTGCTGGGCCATGGGCATTACCCAGCATCGCCATTCGGTGGCGACCATCCAGGAAATCGCCAACCTGATGCTGCTGCGCGGCAACATCGGCAAGCCCGGCGCCGGCCTGTGCCCAGTCCGCGGCCACAGTAACGTCCAGGGCGACCGCACCATGGGCATCAACGAGCGGCCGCCGGTGGCCTTCCTCGACGCCCTGGAGCGGCGTTTCCAGTTCAAGGTGCCCAGGGACAACGGCCATAACGTGGTCGAGGCGATCCACGCCATGCTCGAAGGCCGTTCCAAGGTATTCATCGGCCTTGGGGGCAACTTCGCCCAGGCCACTCCGGATAGCGAGCGGACCTTCCAGGCCCTGCGCAACTGCGACCTCACCGTGCAGATCAGCACCAAGCTCAATCGCAGCCACCTGGCCCACGGCAAGGATGCACTGATCCTGCCGTGCCTGGGCCGCACCGACATCGACCTGCAAGCCGGCGGCCCGCAAGCGGTGACCGTGGAAGACTCCTTCAGCATGGTCCACGCCTCCAACGGCCAGTTGCAGCCGCTGTCGGTGCACATGCGTTCCGAACCCTGGATCCTCGCCGGCATCGCCTCGGCCACCCTGGGCAACCGCCCGGTGGACTGGAGCTGGCTGGCAGCCGACTACGGGCGCATCCGCGACCTGATCGCCGACACCATCCCGGGCTTCAAGGAATTCAACGAGCGGCTCAAGCACCCAGGCGGCTTCTACCTGGGCAACGCCGCCGGCGCCCGCCAGTGGAACACCCCTTCGGGACGCGCCAACTTCCGCGCCAACCTGCTGCCCAGGGACCTGATCGACGAACGCACCCGGGCCAGTGGCCAGTTGCCGGACCTGATCCTGCAATCGATGCGCTCCCACGACCAGTACAACACCACCATCTACGGCCTCGATGATCGCTATCGTGGAGTCAAGGGCCAGCGCGACGTGCTGTTCGCCAACGAGGCGGACATCATCCGCCTGGGTTTCAAGCCGGGGCAGAAAGCCGACATCGTGTCGTTGTGGAACGATGGCCGCGAACGGCGGGTCAAGGGTTTCACCCTGCTGGCCTTCGATATCCCGGCCGGCCAGGCCGCGGCCTACTATCCGGAGGTGAATCCGCTGGTGCCGCTGGAAAGCACTGGCGACGGCAGCCATACACCGACCTCCAAGTTCATCGCCATCCGCCTGGAAGCTGCCAGTGACAACGGCCTGATCATGGCCCGCTCGGCCTGATCCTCCACGCTTGCAACAGCGTTGCCCCAGGCACGAAAAAGGCCGCCCCTGCATGCAGGGAGCGGCCTTCGTCAAGTAACCGTAGACCTGCGAAAATCACTTAAGTTCCCCATTAAAAACAATAAGTTATGCGATTGTGTACAACTCGTGCTATTCGTCGGATTTCGTTTGTAAGCCTCGCGGTACAGCCTCAGGATCGCGCCGTCATCCCTTTGAGGCTCATGTATGAAGTTCTCCTCGATTCTCTTGTTGTCCCTTGGCCTGGTCAGCGGCGTCGCCTCTGCCGGTGGCACCACTGAAGCAGGTGTGGGCGGCGCATTGGGCGGGGTTCTAGGCTCGGTGGTCGGCCAGCAGCTGGGCGGCAATACCGGTTCGGCCATTGGCGCGGCCATCGGCGGCGCGGGCGGCAGCGCGGTGGGCGCCGACAAGCGCAGCCGTGGCCAGGCAGCCATCGGTGGCGCCTTGGGCGCGGCTGGCGGCAACGTCGTGGGCCGCAGCATGGGCGGCAGCACCGGCAGCCTGATCGGTGCGGCGGCCGGTGGTGGCGCCGGCGGTGCGCTGGGTAACTACATGGGTAACGAAAGCGCCCGGGAGGATCGCGAATACCGCCGCGATCGCGACCGCCGCTACTACCGCGACGGCCACCGTGGCCGTGGTCATGCCTATGGCCACCGCAAGCATCGTCACTACGACGACTGATCGGCCCGGCCCCCTGTAGCTGCTACGCACACTGGACGCGAGGCCAAGGGCCTCGCCAGACCAGACGCTGCGGTACTGGCCCCGAGGATCGAGCTCGGGCCTCTCCTACGGCGCCGGTCGCAGCCTGTGGCAGCGGCTACAGGGTCCGCAAGTCAATCAAGTTTCGAGACTCAGGCCAGCTGTTCCAGGGCTGCGCGCAGGACCGTTGGAATCGGCACCGGCTGGTTCGATGCCCGATCCACGAATACATGGACGAAGCGCCCCGCGGCGCATGGCTCCCCCTCCCCCAGCTTGAACACCGCCAGCTCGTATTGCACCGAGCTGTTGCCCAGCTTGCCGACCCGCAGGCCGACTTCGATACGTTCGGGGTAAGCGATGGACGCGAAATAATCGCAAGCCGAACTGACCACGAACCCCACCACCTCGCCCTCGTGGATATCCAGGCCACCCTGCTCGATCAGGTAGGTATTCACCGCCGTGTCGAAAAAACTGTAGTAGGTGACGTTGTTCACATGGCCATAGACGTCATTGTCATGCCAACGGGTGGTGATCGGCTGGAAATGGCGGTAGTCGCCGCGTTGTGGCACAGGCTCGGACATCAGGACGGTCTCCCATGGATTGAGCGATTGATCGCCGGGCATTTCACCCCAGGCGACTAAGCCTGGGCAAATCCTTTTCCTGCGCCAGACAGATCCTCGATCAACGGCGCCGGCCGCCAATGGGCACCATGCTCGGCCTCCAGGCGCAGCAACCGGAGCCGGATCTGCTCCAAGCCCTGGTTATCGGCCCAGGTCATCGGCCCGCCCCGCTCCCTGGGAAAGCCATAACCGTTGAGATAGACCAGGTCGATGTCATGGGCCGAGCCGGCAATGCCTTCCTGGAGGATCTTCGCCCCTTCGTTGACCAGGGCCAGCAGGCAGCGCTCGAGGATCTCCTCGGGGCCGATATCCCGCCGCTGGTAACCCAGGCCTTCGCTGACCTGCAGCACCAGCGCATCCACTTGCGGATCGTGTTCGGCCTGGCGGCTACCGGGCTCGTAGTGGTAATAGCCCGCGCCGCTTTTCTGACCGAAACGACCCAGTTCGCACAAGCGATTATCGACCTGGACCTGCGGCGCATCCTGCCCGGTACCGGCCAGTTGCCGGGCACGCCAGCCCAGGTCGATGCCCACCACGTCGTACATGCGAAACGGCCCCATGGCAAAACCGAACGCCTGCAAGGCAGCGTCTACCTGATAGGGAAAGGCCCCTTCCAGGAGCATCTTGCGGGCCTCGAGGACATAGGTGTTGAGCATGCGGTTGCCGATGAACCCAAAACAATTGCCAGCCACCACGCTGACCTTGCCCATGCGCTGGCCCAGGGCCAGGGCCGCGTCCAGCACCGCCGGTGCCGTCTTGGCCGCGCGTACCACCTCCAGTAGCTTCATGATGTGCGCCGGGCTGAAGAAATGCATTCCCAGCACCTGGGGCGCCCGTTGGGTGACGGCGGCAATGGCATCGATATCCAGCGCCGAAGTGTTGCTGGCCAGGATCGCCGATGGCTTGAGGGCGGTGTCCAGCTGGCGAAAGATCTGCTGCTTGAGCTCGAGGTTCTCGTACACCGCCTCGATCACCAGGTCCACCTCGGCCAGCTGTGGATAACCGTCGGCAATGCCGATCCGTGCCAGCCGCGCGTCGGCTTCAGCCTGCTCGATACGGCCCTGGCGCACACCGTGGGCATAGGTCTGGGCCACCGCCGCCAGCGCCTGCTGGAGCATCTGCGGGTCCTTGTCCAGCCACAGTACCGGCAGGCCGGCATTGGCCAGGCACATGGCGATGCCACGGCCCATGGTGCCGGCGCCAATCACCGCGGCGCGCTGAATATCGAATGCCTTCTGGCTCATGGCGGCTCTCCTTCCTGTAGGCGATCCTGGGTCAGGCACCACCATAGTCAGGCGAGCATCATTTTTGAAATTTATTCCTGTGATGCGCGACATTCAGCAGATGGATCGCCATCAGGAACAAGGCACCCGGCTTCAGGCCGGCAAATGGCTCTCGCACCATTGCCGCACCTCGGCGTAGGGGTAGTCCTCCAAGGCGGCGAAACCCGGGATGCCACGGGCCTTGAGCTTGGTGAACAACGGCACGCTGATGCCGCAGAGAAAACGCGTCAGGCGCTCTACCCCGGGAAGAGCCCCGGTGTGCTGCTGGTGCCTGTGGATAAAATCGCCACACAAGCCGGCGAAGTTCTTATCCACAAGCGCAGGCAGCGCGGGGGGCTCGGGCAAGCGCGCCACCTGGCCCCGGCACACCGAACAATGCCCGCACTGCCGAGGTGCCTGCCGGTCGCCGAAATACTCCGACAACCGATGCCCCAGGCACTGCTCGCTGGCGAACAGGTCGAGCATGGCGTGGATCCGCGCGATCTCGCCGGACTCGTGACGGGTGAAGTAGCCGTGCAGCTCGGCACTTAGCGCCGGCGCATCGAAGTCGCTCTGCAACAAACTGTAGACCTCGGTCATCTGCTTGCTTTCCAGCTCCACCCAGCCTTTTTCCTGGAAGTAGTCCAGGGCCTTCACCACCCGTTGGCGCGGCGCCTGGCAATGGTCGTAGAGCGCGTCGAAATCCACCGTGGCCCAGGTCCGGGCGCGACTGGAGGTGTGCAGGATGGCCTCGACGAAGTCCCGCCGTTCGCCTTCGAAACGCCCCAGCAGATCAGCCGGCTCCAGCAGCAACTTGAAGCGGTATTCGGCGAAATAGGCATAGCGCGGAGCGATCAGGCCACGCAGTTCCAGCTGCACCAGCAGGGTCTTGAGCGGCAACTGGCGAATATTGCTCTGGTCCGCCAAGGGGCCCAGCAACACTTCCCACTGCCCGGTGGGCGCCGCGGCCAGCAAGTCGTCGAGCACGCAATGGATCCCGCTCAGTTCCGGGGTATCGCCGTAAACGAAGTTCTCCAGCACGTTGAGACTGTCGCGGTTGGCCAGCACCAGGCAGTCCGAGGGTTGCCCATCGCGCCCGGCGCGGCCGATTTCCTGGCTGTAGTTCTCGATGGACTTGGGCAGGTCGAAATGCACGACGTTGCGAATATCGCTCTTGTCGATGCCCATGCCGAAGGCGATGGTGGCGACGATGCATTGGCTGTGCCCCTGCATGAAGCGGCGCTGGATCGCCTCACGCTGCTCATGGGGCAAACCGGCGTGGTAGGCCTGGGCGGCAATGCCCTGCTGGTCCAGGTACTCGGCGACCTGCTCGGCGGTCTTCTGCAGGGTCACGTAGACGATGCTCGGCTGTCCCTCCCGCTCGCCCAGCCACTGCACCAGCCGCCGGCGCTTGGCGGCCCCGGCGACCGGCTCCACCAGCAGGTTGAGGTTGGGTCGATAGAAACCGGTGGTCACCACATCGGCGGCGATGGCGAAGCGCGCCTGCATGTCGGCGATCACCTTGGGGGTGGCCGTGGCGGTCAACAGCAGGGCCTGGGGGATGTTGAACTGGCGCTGGTAGTCCGGCAGCTTCAGGTAGTCGGGCCGGAAGTTGTGACCCCACTCGGAAATGCAATGGGCCTCGTCCACCACCAGCAGGGAGATGGGCACCTGCTGCAGGAAGTTGCGAAAGCGTTCGTTCTTCAGACGCTCCACCGAGATCATCAGGACCTTCAGTTCCCCGGAGCGGGCGCGAGCCATCACCTGGTTGGCCTCGTCGCGGCCCTGGGCCGAATCGATGCTCGCCGCGGCGATGCCATGGCGCTGGAGAAAGGCCAGCTGGTCTTGCATCAAGGCCAACAGCGGCGACACCACCAGGGTCAGGTGCGGCAGCAGCAGGGCCGGCAGCTGGTAGCACAGGGACTTGCCGGAACCGGTGGGAAAGATCGCCGCCGCCGAGCGCCCGGCCAGCACCGCGCTGATGGTGGCCTCCTGGCCCGGGCGAAAGCCTGGATAACCGAAGACCTGTTCGAGGGTGCTGTACATGGGAGTCACTCCTTTGACCGCTGAGCGTCGTTGAAGACTAGCGCGGTGGGTCGGCGGATCGAGGAAAGGTCTTGGAGAAAAGCGCTACCGGATGATACCGGCACACCAGGGCGGTGGCCGGATCACTGGCAGGGAGCGGCTAGCGCAGGCTGCGGCAGTCCAGCCATTGCACGCCATTGTGCTGGTTGGCCTCGACCAGCAGCGGCACGGCCTGGGCCGCCTTGGGGTGGACGTCATGGAACAGCACGATGCCGCGCCGCCACAACAGCATCAGCGTCTGCACCCGCTGGGCGGCGGCCTGGGCGCTGACCTTCTTGCTCCAGTCCTGGGAGTCGATGTTCCACAGCATCAATTGCAGGCCGTGGCTCTTGAGGAAAACACCAGCGTCGCTGCGACGTTGCCCATAGGGCGGGCGAAACAGCGGCAGGTATTCCCCTTCCAGGGAGCGACCGACCAGGCTGGCGCTGTCGACCAGGGAATCCTGCCACCGGCTCCAGGAGGCATGGGACTTGTGTTCCCAGCCATGCAGGCCCACGCATTGACCGTTGTAGAGCTCGCGCAACTGCCCGGCCGAGGTCCGCTGCAAACGAGCCTGGAACGACGCTCCCAGGACGAAGAACAGCCCATGCAGGTCATGGGCTTGCAGCACCGCCGCCAGCTCATCGCTATGCCCACCGCGCGGGCTGGGACCATCGTCGAAGGTCAGCAGGAACTGCCGGTCAGCCAGTTCATCGCCCAGTCTTTCCGCCGGATCCATTCGCTGGATCTCGCTGCTGACCGTGGGAAACAGGGCCGCCAGGCGCAGTTGCTCATGCAGGTACTGCTGGTGGAAGCGCGAGCTGGCCTGGGCCCAGGCGTCGTAGGTGTCCTTGCTCTCGCCGGTGAAGCCGGCCACCAGTTGGCGCAACTCGGCGAGATTGCGCACGGGCTGGCAGAACGGTGCGCTGTCGCAATCGTGGCTGGCCAGGCGATAGTTGACCAGCAGCAACTCCCAGAAGCGCTGGCGCACCCGGTCGATGGACTTGAGGTCCAGCTGCCGTACCCCGAGACGTTGCTTCAGGGCTCCCTCATCCAGGCTCTCACTGGCCAGCAGGGCCTTGCCGAACATCAGGATTTCCGCCCGGGAGGCGGTGTCGAAATCCACCGAACTGGTCAGGGGCGTCGGCCAGCCACTGCGATCGATGGTAGCGAACACTAGAGGGCCTGCCGCCTGGGCCGAGACGCTGCACAGGCACAACGCCAACAGCCAGGGGAAAACACCATTGCGCATATCAATCTCCATGGATGCACGGGACGCTCCTGCCAGCGCGCCGCGCAAAAACAACATCCAGCCTGGGGCTCAGGGTTTTTGCAGCCGCTCTATGGCCTGGTCGTACACCGGGTTGGCCTTCTGCTCGCGGGCCTTGCGGTAATTCTCCAAGGCCATGGCCAACTGCCCAGCCCCCTCGAAAACCCGACCCATGTCGTAGTAGGCACTGGCCCGGATCGTCGCGGCCGCCGGACCGCTGGCCAGGGCAATGGCCTGGCGGTCGGCGCGTATGGCTTCGTCGGGCCGGCTGTTCTTGCGCTGGCTCAAGGCCAGGTTGCTGTAGGCCTGGGCAAAACCCGGCGCCATCTCGATGGCCTCGTGGTAATAGATACCCGCCCCGCCGAAGTCGCCCTTGCGGTAGGCCTCTTCGCCCTTGCGATTGAGCGCCTTGGCCTCGGCTGGTCCCATGTCCGCGGGCACTTGCTGGTCGCTGGTGCGCATCTGCTCGAGCAACGAATTCAGGTCGCTGTAGGTGCCGTTCGGTTCGCTGCTGGTCTGCGCCACCCGGTCGATATCCTCCAGCTGGCCATCGGCACTCAGGCGGAACACGGCCCAGAGGTTGCCCCGGCGCTGCTCCGGTACCCGATAGCTACGAATGAGGCTGGCACCACGATAGACGAAGACCTGGGCCCGGCTGCGGCCCAGGTGCAGGGACTCGGGATGGTTGCCATGGGTGAAGTCATGCACGGCATACAGGTAGGACTCGCCGGGCAGGCGCTCATCGAGGGTGATGGTCTCCGCGCCATGATGGTCGTCGCTGGTTCTTTCCAGCCGCGCCCCGGGTCCTTGGCTGGCAACGAACGACAAGGCCGCGCGGGAATAGATCAGCCGGGCATCCAGGTCTTCGCCCGGGGCATCCCAGGTCAGCACTACCCGCAGGCTGGAAGGTTTGTCCATTACCGGACTCAGGGCGTAGACCAGGCCCTGGCAGGGGCATTGGGTTCGCAGGTCGGCGTAACCGGGCTTGCGGATCAGCAGCCCGCCGGCATCGTCGGGGACGTCCAGCACCACCCGTCCCTGGGCATCGGAAGCCCCCGCGACCAGGCTCGTGCCCCGCTGCAACTGCACCTGGGCCTCGGCCGCAGGCGAGTCCTTGGCCACGGCGTCCAGCACCTGGATCGACAACGGCTGGGCGTGCACCGCGCTCATCACCATCCCTAGCCACAACACCGCCACCAGGCGCATACAAGCCATAGCAAAATCCCTGTAAACGAATCTGGCCGCAGCTCGAACTCGGCCCCTCCACCAGCGGCGCACCATACACATTTTCGCCCGCCAATGCTCGACCCAGGACAGGAAAATGCTGAGCAATGGGATGCAGTCGAAAATTCGCAGAGACTTGTGCGGATCTGCTGCGAAGGGCTTGAAAAGCCACCACCGGATCGTCTTACACTCCACCTCCTCCAAGAGCCGTAGCGAATCGCGACCATGCATCTGGCCCCCGGCTTTCCCGACGACGCGAGCATGCGCCAACTGATGCAACTGTTGCATGAGGAGATCGGCCTGCCCGAACGCAAGACCTTGCATCTGAAGACCGCGATCAACCTCGACCTGGGTTGCGACGGTGCCGATGCCCGGCATCTGTTGCTGGCCCTGGAAGAGCAGTTCGAGCTCGACCTCGCCGACTTCGACAGCTACCGCTACTTCCAGCCCGAAGGTTTCGATCCGCACCTCAAGCGCCGGGCCAAGGGCCGGGGCGACAAGCTGCCATTGACCATCGGCATGCTGTACCAGGCGATCAGGCTGCGCCGCTGGGACACCCGGGAGTTGGAAAGCCTCCAGGACCTACAACAATAAAACAAGGAAGAAGCCGTGGATGTACTGATGGGGCTGCTCGCCGCCGTGCTCTGGGGCGGCACCGATTTTCTCGTGGGCCTGAATGTCCGCGCCGTGGGCGCCAAGCGCGCCGTGTTCTTCAGCCAGACACTGGGCGTGATCCTCATGAGCCTGCTGCTGGCACTCTTCCCCGCCTTCCTGTTCAAGGCCCTGGCCGCGCCGCTGGATGTCTGGCTGATGGGCATGCTCGCCGCCTGCTTCACCCTCTCCGGCGCCCTGGCCCTGGGCAAGGCCTTCGCCCTGGGCAAGGCCGCCATCATCGCCCCGCTGGTGACCTCCTACGGCGTGGTCACCACCCTGTTGTCCTGGGCCAGCGGCGAGCACATCAGCCTGGTCCAGTTGCTGTGCATCCTGGTCTGCGTGGTGGGGGTGATTCTCTCCAGCATTCATTCTGGCCCCAAGCTGCCACAGAACACCGATGCCAGTCGCTCGATCGTCTACGCCCTGCTGTCGGCCTGCCTGTACGGCACCAGTTTCTGGCTGCAGGGGCGCTATACCCTGCCGCAGATGGGTCCGGTCAGCATGCTGTGGCTGGGTTACGTGGTGGGATCGAGCGTATCGCTGCTGATGATGCTCAAGGTCCAGGACGGCTTGAAGCTGCCTCCCCTGAAAAGCTGCGGCACCCTGGCCAGCTCCAGCCTGATGAACCTCGGCGCGTTCTTTGCCTTTTCCTGGGGCGCCATGCACGGCTCGGTGTCGGTGGTGACAGTGATCAGTACCTTGTCCGGCGGCATCGCCGCGGTGCTCAGCTACCTGTTCTTCAAGGAACGCCTGTCCAAGGTGCAAGTGACAGGAGTGGCGCTGGTGCTGCTGGGCGCCCTGGCGCTGCACTTGAAGGGCTGAGCCAGGGGTTAAAGCCAGGTAAACGTCCGCGCCCGGAACGCTGCCGCCCTGTCGATACGCCGCGCACAAAAAAGCCGCCCCGAAGGGCGGCTTTTTCATGGCAGGTCGAGGCTTACAGCTTCGGACCGGCAGCCTTGATGGCGTCGCTCACTTCGAACTTCTTGAAGTTCTCGATGAACAGGCCGGCCAGGGCCTTGGCGGCTTCGTCGTAGGCGGCCTTGTCAGCCCAGGTGTTGCGTGGGTTGAGCAGCTCGGTATCGACGCCCGGAACGGCTTTTGGCACGTCCAGGTTGATGATGTCCAGGTGCTCGGTCTCGGCACCGACCAGGGCACCGCTCTGGATCGCTGCGATCACGCCACGGGTGGTCGGGATGTTGAAGCGCTTGCCGACGCCGTAGCCACCGCCGGTCCAGCCGGTGTTGACCAGGTAGACCTTGGAGCCGAAGCCGTTGATGCGCTTGATCAGCAGCTCAGCGTATTCGCCAGCCGGACGCGGGAAGAACGGTGCGCCGAAGCAGGTGGAGAAGGTCGACTTGATGCCGCCGCCCGAACCCATTTCGGTGGAACCGACCAGCGCGGTGTAGCCGGACAGGAAGTGGTAGGCCGCCTGCTCGTTGTTCAGGATCGACACCGGAGGCAGGACGCCAGTCAGGTCGCAGGTCAGGAAGATCACCGCGTTGGGCTCGCCCCCCAGGTTGTGCTCGGAACGCTTCTCGACGTGCTCCAGCGGGTAGGCGGCGCGGGTGTTCTGGGTCAGGCTGGCATCGGCGTAGTCGGCCTGCTTGGCATCGTCCAGGACCACGTTTTCCAGCACGGCGCCGTGCTTGATGGCTTTCCAGATGACCGGCTCGTTCTTCTCGGACAGGTCGATGCACTTGGCGTAGCAGCCGCCTTCCATGTTGAACACCACGCCCTCGCCCCAACCGTGCTCGTCGTCACCGATCAGGTAGCGGCTTTCGTCGGCCGACAGGGTGGTCTTGCCGGTGCCCGACAGGCCGAAGAACAGGGTCACGTCGCCTTCTTCGCCGATGTTGGCGGCGCAGTGCATCGGCAGTACGTCGACGGCTGGCAGCAGGAAGTTCTGCACCGAGAACATCGCCTTCTTCATTTCACCGGCGTAACGCATGCCGGCGATCAGCACTTTCTTCTGGGCGAAGTTGAGGATGACGCAGCCGTCGGAGTTGGTGCCGTCACGCTCGGGCACGCATTCGAAGTTCGCGACGTTGAGGATCTGCCACTCTTCGCGACCTGCCGGGTTGTACTGCTGCGGGGTGATGAACAGGCAACGGCCGAACAGGTTCTGCCAGGCGGTCTGGGTGGTCATCTTGACGGCCAGGTAGTGCTCGGCGGCAGCCCCTACGTGGACGTGGGAAACGAAGTGTTCCTGGGCGTTGTTGAACGCCTCGACGCGAGCCCACAGGGCATCGAACTTGTCGGCCGGGAACTTGCGGTTGATCGGGCCCCAGGCGATCGCGTCCTGGGTGGAAGGCTCTTCGACGATGAAACGATCCGCCGGCGAACGGCCAGTGCGGTGGCCGGTCTTGACCGTCAGCGCGCCAGTATCGGCCAACTCGCCTTCACCGCGGGACAGCGCTTCTTTTACCAGCTCATCGACGCTCAGGTCGGTGTACACGGTGTTCTTGGCTTGCGTCATGAGGTTCCCCGTCGTCGGCCAATGGCCGATTGCTCAAACGTTTTGTAGTAGAAACTCGCGCACTACTACCGCGAAAAAAGTGCGCCGGATTATGCCAGAAAAGCCCGAAAATAGTAGGGTCCTCCCGTCAGCATGGCGTAATTCCGGCGTTGGCTAGGTGATTTACCTTCGCTGAAACGTTTTAGTGACGAGTATCTGACGGTGACTCGACGCCCGCACCGGCGAACAATTGCGTGATGTCGGCCGCGTCGAACAGATAGCGCTGGTTGCAGAACTGACAGTCGATCTCGACGCTGCCGCCATGTTCCACCACCAGTTGCTGTGCATCCTCCAGCCCCAGGCTGACCAGGGCATTGCCCGAGCGCTCGCGCGAGCAGCTGCAGCGAAAGCGCAGCGGCTGTACATCGAACAGGCGCACGGCCTCCTCGTGGTACAGGCGATGGAGCACGGTTTCGTTGTCCAGGCTAAGTAGTTCATCGGCGGTCAGGGTGCTGGCCAGGGCGGTGAGGTGCTGCCAGTTGGCAGCGCGCTCTTCAGGATCGCGCAGGCGGTCGGCCGGCAGTTGCTGCAGCAGCAGGCCACGGGCATTGCGGCCGTCGGCGTAGAGCCAGAAACGAGTGCCGGTCTGCTGCGACATGACGAAGTAGTTGGTGAAGCATTCGGCCAGGGTGGCGCCGTCCAGGTCGACGATCCCCTGGTAGCGCTGGCCCTGGGTCGGGTCCACGGTCAAGGCCAGGACGCCATTGGGCATCATGTCGGCCAGGGTCGCATCCGCCGCGATCTGCGCCGCGTCGTAGCGGGCCAGGCCACGGATCTCGCGCTCGCTGGAGCACTCGATCATCAGCAGGGGAACCGGGCCTTCGGAACGCGCCTGGAGAATCAGCAGGCCGTCGAACTTCAAGGTGCCGACCAGCAACGACGCCGCCGCCATCAACTCGCCCAGCAGTTGCGCCACCGGTTCGGGATAGGCGTGCTTGGCAAGGACTTCGGCGTAGCTGCGCTCCAGCGTCACCAGTTCGCCACGGGCGTCGCTCTCATCGAAGATGAAGCGTTGGGTGAAGTCGGTATCCGGCAAATCAGTCATAGGTCTGGGCATCTGAAAGGTGACAAAAAGGTTACAAGCACCGAAAATTGCGGTTTTGCACCATGAAGGTGCAGTTTTTGCGGTGATTGGAGATATTTTATGAACAATCCGGGTTTGTTCCAAGCAAGGTGGAACCTCGGCAAGCTGGTTCTGTGCAATGTACTCCCTTTGGCCCTGCTGGGTTTCTGGTTGTGGCCCACCGGGCAGATGCTTTGCACGATGTTCGACGAGTGGCTGTTTCACCTGCTCAACGCTCCCCTCGCCAACAACTCTACCTGGCTGCATATCTGGGCCGTGGCCAGCCTGCGGCCGTTCGACGTGGTGGTGGGCCTGATCATGCTCGGCCTGCTGATTCGCGGTGACTGGGTCTTCAAGGCGGTGGACGTACGTCGCGCCTTCTTCGGTTTCCTGTCGATCCTGATCCTGATGGTGGTGATTCGCGCGCTGTTTTCCAAGTTGGTGGCCGTGATGAACTGGCAGCACAACAGCCCATCCATGGTGCTCGAAGGCGCCGTGCACATGAGCGATTACTTCCCGGGCTGGGAAAAGACCTGGGAACTCAAGGACCGCTCCAGCCAGAGCTTTCCTGGCGACCATGCCTCGGTATTGCTGATCTGGGGCCTGTTCATGGGAGTGTTCAGCCGCAGCGTCGGCCAGTTCCTGGTGGTCTGGGGCCTGACCCTGCTGTTCATGCTGCCGCGCCTGGTCGCCGGGGCCCATTGGGGCCAGGACGACTACATCGGCGGCGTGCTGCTGGCCGTACTGGCCCTCGGCTGGGGCTACTACACCCCCTACGCGGCACGGATGTCGAACTTCCTGCTGCGCCTGAGCCATCCGCTGTTCAACCTGATGAGCCGGATGCCGGTGCTGTCGCGCATGAGCGTGGTCCGCGCCAGCAGCCTGCTGCGCTGAGCCAGCCGCTAAGGCGAGGGCAGCCTGGGCGGGTTCCCTCGCCCGCCATCATTCATGGCTGCCGCCATGGAACTTGAACAGGTCCCGACGCTGTTTCTTGGTGGGCTTGCCCTCGGTACTCACGCCCAGGACGCCCGCCTTGCGCTGGGCTGCGGCAGTCTCGCGCTTGGCGATGCTGGCCGGGGTCTCGACATAGAGCGTCTGCGCCTCGGGGGCGCCACGACGCACGATGGACAACGCCTGGACCACGACCGTGCGCTCGTCGAAACCGGTACGGACCTCATATTCGTCGCCAACCCGTGGCTCCTTGCCCGGTTTGCAGCGCTCGCCACGGTGATGCACCTTGCCGCTTTCAATGGCCGCCTTGGCCAGGGCCCGGGTCTTGTAGAAGCGTGCAGCCCAAAGCCACTTGTCCAGGCGTACCTTGTCCTCTTCTTCCTGCTGCTGCTTTTGCGCCACGGTGATTCCTCTCGATGAAAAATGTCGCAACGGTACAGCTCGCGGACGAGCTCTCGAAAACCTGACCGCTCACCTAAAATACCTCAGGTTGCACGAGGGATCGTCATGGAGATAGCTATCGCCATTTGCCGCCGATTCTGCGTGAATACCGCGGTCTCGGAACAAGACCCGGGACAGGCCGGGCGAACGTCCGGGAGATTGTCACAATGTATGCGGAGTCGGCAGTTAGAGTCGTCGCCGAGAAGGCTCGCCAGCAGCGCTCGGCATGCCCCCCGGCAAGCATGGAGTCCACCTGGCGCAGGCTCGACCCGACACCCGGCCTGTATCAGAACCCTGGTCCGGAAAGACCCATTACGGATGTTCCTTTATTGAAGACCTTTGATCATTTGACCGTTGTCGGTCTACGCGAGTGGGTGGCGCTTCCCGATCTGGGAGTGGCCGGCTTGCGCGCCAAGATCGACACCGGCGCCAGCACCTCCAGCCTGCATGCCACCGAGATCGAGCCGTTCGAGCGCGACGGCCAGCCGTGGGTGCGCTTCAACGCGCATCTGGGCAGCGTGGTGCAATTGCGCCACCGGCGCTGCGAAGCGCCATTGGTGGCGATGAAGACCATCAAGAGCTCCAACGGCCAGGCCCAGGTCCGCTATGTGATCAGCACCACCCTGGCCCTGGGCGATCATGTGTGGCGTGTGGAGTTCACCCTCGCCTGCCGCAAGGCCATGCGCTATCGGTTGCTGCTGGGCTCCAAGGCCCTGGTCGATGGCCAACTTGTAGTCAATCCCGGCCTCAAATACGTACAAGACAAACCGGTGTTCCCGGTATCCACTACCTCTGCCACAGGTGTTGCATGAAGATCGCCGTGCTGTCGCGCAATCCGCGTCTGTATTCCACTCGCCGCCTGGTCGAAGCCGGCGCTGAGCGTGGCCATGAAATGGTAGTGATCGATACCCTGCGCGCCTACATGAACATCGCCAGCCACAAGCCGCAGATCCACTATCGCGGCAAACCCCTGGAGGGTTTCGACGCGGTGATCCCGCGAATCGGCGCCTCGGTGACCTTCTATGGCTGCGCGGTGTTGCGCCAGTTCGAAATGATGGGGGTATTCCCCCTCAACGAGTCGGTGGCCATCGCCCGTTCCCGGGACAAGCTGCGCTCGCTGCAACTGCTGTCGCGGCGCGGCATCGGCCTGCCGGTGACCGGTTTCGCCCACTCCCCGGACGACATTCCCGACCTGATCGAGATGGTCAACGGCGCCCCGTTGGTGATCAAGGTGCTGGAAGGCACCCAGGGCATCGGCGTGGTGCTGTGCGAAACCGCCACCGCCGCGGAGTCGGTGATCGAGGCGTTCATGGGCCTGAAGCAGAACATCATGGTCCAGGAGTACATCAAGGAAGCCGGCGGTGCCGACATCCGCTGCTTCGTGGTGGGCGACAAGGTGATCGCGGCCATGAAGCGCCAGGCCAAGCCCGGGGAATTCCGCTCCAACCTGCACCGTGGCGGCAGTGCCAGCCTGATCAAGATCACCCCGGAAGAACGCATGACCGCACTGCGGGCGGCCAAGGTCATGGGCCTGAGCGTGGCCGGGGTGGACATCCTGCGCTCCAATCACGGGCCGCTGGTGATGGAGGTCAACTCCTCCCCGGGCCTGGAAGGCATCGAGACCACTACCGGCAAGAACGTGGCGGGGATCATCATCGAGCACATCGAGAAGAACGGCGGGCCGAACATGACCCGCACCAAGGGCAAAGGATAAAGGCCGCTACAAGCGGCGAGCTTCAAGCGGCAGAGCTTGCCGCTTGAAACTGGCCGCCGCCGCTAATCCGCATCACGTGGCAACAACAGGCCCAGCGGCAGCCTTACCCGCGCCTCCAGCCCGCCGTCCGGGCGGTTGCGCAGTTCGACGTTACCGCCATGCATGGCGGCGATCCGCTTGACGATGGCCAGCCCCAGGCCAGTGCCCTTGCCACCCCGGGCACGGTCGCCACGGGTGAAAGGGTTGAAGATCGCCTCCAGCTCCGAAGGATCGATCCCCGTGCCACGGTCCATCACGCTCAGCACCACATAGGGCGCGCTGACGTCGCCAGACAGGTGAGCGGCAACCTCCACATCCGTCCCGGCATGGTTCAGGGCGTTGCCGATCAGGTTGTTGAGCAGGCGCTTCATCGAGACCCGACGCAGGGGGAACGGCTGGATCGGCTCCAGGTGCAGGCGCACTCGCTCCTGGCTCTGGTTGTAGGGCGCCGCCACTTCCCGCACCAGGTCGTTCAGGTCCACCTCCTCCACCGACTCGTCGCGGCCATCGCGGATGAACGCCAGGAACTGGTCGAGAATGGCGTCCATGTCCTCGATGTCGCGCACCATGTCGTCGGTCAGTTCGGTGTGATCGCCCATCAATTCCAGTGACAGGCGCAAGCGGGTCAGTGGCGTACGCAAGTCATGGGAGACCCCGGCCAGCATCAGTTCGCGCTCGCGCCCGGCCTGTTCCACATCCTCGGCCATCTGGTTGAAGGCGCGGTACACCTCGGTCATCTCGCTCGGGGTGTCGCTGATGGGCAAGCGCACGCTACGTCCCTGGCCCAGTTGTCGGGCGGCATAGACCAGGCGCTTGAGCGGCTGGTTGAGCTGGCTGACGAAAATCCATGCCGACGCGGTGGACAGCAAGCCGATGGCCAGGAACCAGCCCAGCACGCTCCAGATCTTCTGCCCACGCAACGGGTGTGGATACAGCGGCACCTTGAGCCAGCCATCGCCCAGGCTCGGCGCTCGCACCCAAAGCGCCGGCGGCGCATGCATGCGTAGCCGCACCTCGGTGTCGGCCCCCAGTTCGGCCTGCATCTGCCGCTGGTAGATCTCACTGTACGGCCAATGCTGTTCACCGGCCGGCACGCCGCTGCCGATCACCTTGATCAGGCCGGCGGCCTCGGCGATCTGGTCGCGGTTGGATTCATCCGCGGCCCAATAGGCGCGCAAGGTCAGGGCCACGCCATGGCTGTACTGCCGGTCCACCAGCACGTCCTCGTTCATCAGCAGATAAACCAGGGTCAATGCCTTGGAGAACAGCACCACGATCAGCACCAGCCACAGGGTGCGGGAGAAGAAACTCTGGGGGAACCACAGGGGGGTTTTCATGACAGCCAATACACACTTTGCAGGAGCGAGTCGCGCTCGCAGCGTTGCGGAATGCGAACGCCCGGACCAGGGCCCGGGCGCTCGCTCCTACAAATCACCGATCACTTGGTCGCTGTGCCATCCGGCACGAACACATAACCCACGCCCCAGACGGTCTGGATATAACGTGGCTTGGAAGGATCGGGCTCGATCATCCGGCGCAGGCGGGAGATCTGCACGTCGATGGAGCGCTCCAGGGCGTCCCACTCGCGGCCACGGGCCAGGTTCATCAGCTTGTCGCGGGTCAGCGGCTGGCGGGCATTCATCACCAGCGCCTTGAGTACCGCGAACTCACCGGTGGTGAGCATGTGCACCTCGTCGCCGCGCTTGAGCTCGCGGGTGGCCAGGGATAGCTCGTAGTCACCGAAGGTCACGCTTTCGTCTTCGCTGCCCGGGGCACCAGGGACAGGTGCCGATTGGCGACGCAGCACGGCTTTGACCCGGGCCATCAGTTCGTCGGGGTTGAACGGCTTGGCCAAATAGTCGTCGGCGCCCAGCTCCAGGCCCTTGATACGGCTTAATTCGTCACCCTTGGCGGTGAGCATGATGATCGGGATCTGGTTGTTCGCGCCACGCAGGCGGCGGCAGGCGGTCAGGCCATCCTCGCCAGGCAGCATCAGGTCGAGGACGACCAGGTTGAACACTTCACGCCCCAGCAGGCGGTCCATCTGCTCGGTGTTCGGGACCGCACGGGCACGGTAGCCCTTGCTGACGAAGAAACGCTCCAGCAGGCTGCTCAGCCCCGGGTCATCGTCAACAATAAGAATTTTTTCGCCTTCAGCAGTGTGTGCAGTGCTGCTCATTGGATGCTCCTCTAATCTCGGTGCGCATTATGGCGTAGCTGCCGCTATGCGCACCGTGTGCATTGTTAGCAGATTTTTCCTCCATAGCCAGCAAACCCGCTGTCGGCCCGAGGTCGGCGATCGCTTCGCAGCTGGGTATAATGCGCCGCCTTTTGTGTCGGGCACCCCTTGATCAGTACCCAGCGGTCGCTTTGTTTTTTTGCCACGACCGGCAGTATTTCCACGATTTCACGGGTCAACAGCCAGCCTTTTGATCCAGGTGGCGGCGCGTACCAGGCCGCTCAACCAGACTCGCCGGGCTTTTTCGTCGTACCCGCGAGCCTGCTTTCACACATTTGCCAGGTGGTTTTATGGACAGCATCAACAGCCGCATTGCCGAGGAACTCGGCGTACGCCCACAACAGGTCGAAGCGGCCGTCGCCCTATTGGATGAAGGCTCCACCGTGCCCTTCATCGCCCGTTACCGCAAAGAAGTCACCGGCAGCCTCGATGACACCCAGCTGCGTCATCTGGAAGATCGCCTGCGCTACCTGCGCGAACTCGACGAGCGCCGCGCCAGCATCCTGGCCAGCATCGAGGAACAGGGCAAGCTGACCCCGGAACTGGCTCGCGAAATCAAGCTGGCCGACACCAAGACCCGCCTCGAAGACCTCTACCTGCCGTACAAGCAGAAGCGCCGCACCAAGGGCCAGATCGCCCTGGAAGCCGGCCTCGGCGCGCTGGCCGATGGCCTGTTCAACGACCCGAGCCTGGCTCCGGAAGCCGAAGCCGCACGCTTCGTCGATGCACAAAAAGGCGTGGCCGACATCAAGGCCGCCCTGGAAGGCGCCAAGTACATCCTCATGGAGCGCTTCGCCGAAGACGCCGGCCTGCTGGACAAGCTGCGCAACTTCCTCAAGCAGGAAGCCACCCTCAGCGCGCGCGTGGTGGCAGGCAAGGAAGAAGAGGGCGCGAAGTTCCGCGACTACTTCGAACACGACGAACCGCTCAAGAGCATGCCATCGCACCGCGCCCTGGCGATCTTCCGCGGGCGCAACGAAGGCATCCTCGGTTCCGCGCTGAAGGTCGGCGACGAGCTGCCAGGCACCCTGCACCCGTGCGAGGCCATGATCGGCCAGCACGTGGGCATCCAGAACCAGAACCGCCCGGCCGACAAGTGGCTCGGCGAAGTGGTGCGCTGGACCTGGAAGGTCAAGCTCTACACCCACCTGGAGACCGACCTCTTGGGCGAGCTGCGCGACGGCGCCGAGACCGAGGCGATCAACGTCTTCGCCCACAACCTGCACGACCTGCTGCTGGCCGCCCCGGCCGGCCCGCGCGCCACCCTGGGCCTGGACCCGGGCCTGCGCACCGGCTGCAAGGTGGCGGTAGTGGACGCCACCGGCAAGCTGCTGGACCACGCCACCGTCTACCCCCACGTACCGCACAACAAGTGGGACCAGACCATCGCCACCCTGGCCGCCCTGTGCGCCAAGCACTCGGTGGACCTGATCGCCATCGGCAACGGCACCGCCAGCCGCGAGACCGACAAGCTGGCCGCCGAGCTGATCAAGAAATACCCCGCCATGCGCCTGACCAAGGTCATGGTCTCCGAAGCCGGCGCCTCGGTGTACTCGGCCTCGGAACTGGCGGCCAAGGAATTCCCGGACCTGGACGTGTCGATCCGTGGCGCGGTGTCCATCGCCCGCCGCCTGCAGGATCCGCTGGCGGAGCTGGTGAAGATCGATCCGAAGTCCATCGGTGTCGGCCAGTACCAGCACGACGTCTCGCAGCTGAAACTGGCCCGTGGCCTGGACGCGGTAGTAGAAGACTGCGTGAACGCCGTGGGCGTCGACGTCAACACCGCCTCCGTGGCCCTGCTGGCGCGGATCTCCGGCCTCAACGCGACCCTGGCGCAGAACATCGTCAGCCACCGCGACGAACACGGCGCCTTCAAGACCCGCGCCGCCCTGAAGAAAGTCGCCCGCCTGGGTGAAAAGACCTTCGAGCAGGCCGCCGGCTTCCTGCGCGTGATGAACGGCGACAACCCGCTGGACGCCTCGGCGGTGCACCCGGAAGCCTATCCGCTGGTGCAACGCATCGCCGCCGACACCGGCCGTGATATCCGCTCGCTGATCGGCGACAGCGGCTTCCTCAAGCGCCTGGACCCATCGAAGTTCACCGACGAGACCTTCGGCCTGCCCACCGTCACCGACATCCTCCAGGAACTGGACAAACCCGGTCGCGACCCGCGCCCCGAGTTCAAGACCGCCGAGTTCCAGGAAGGCGTCGAGGACCTCAAGGACCTGCAACTGGGGATGATCCTCGAAGGCGTGGTGACCAACGTCACCAACTTCGGTGCCTTCGTCGACATCGGCGTGCACCAGGACGGCCTGGTGCACATCTCGGCGCTGTCGGAGAAGTTCATCAAGGACCCGCGTGAAGCGGTGAAGGCCGGCGACGTGGTCAAGGTCAAGGTCATGGAAGTGGATATCCCGCGCAAGCGCGTGGGCCTGTCGATGCGCATGAGCGACACCCCCGGCGAGAAGATCGATGGCGCCCGCGGCAGCCGTCCGGGGGCGAGCCCGCGCCCTTCCCAGGGCAATGCCCCACGCAAGGAAACCGCCACCGCGGCGCCGGCCAATAACGCCATGGCCTCGCTGTTCGCCAACGCCAAGCAGTTGAAGAAACGCTGATGGAGGTTCCAGCCAACCTCACCGAAAGCGCCTTCAGCCAACTGCTCGGCTGCCGCCTGCAACGCCTGGAGGTCGGCGAGGCGGATGTGGCCCTGGAGCTGACCCCGCAATTGCGCAATCGCGGGCAAAAGCTCCACGGCGGGGCGATCTTCAGCCTGGTGGACATCGCCATGGGCCTGGCCTGCTCCAGTACCCATGGCTTCGACCAGCAGAGCGCCACCATCGAGTGCAAGATCAACTACATCCGCGCCGTCGCCGAAGGTGAGGTGCTGTGCCGGGCCCGGGTGATCCACCCCGGCCGCCGTACCCTGGTGGTCGAGGCAGACGTGATCCAGGGCGAAAAACTGGTCGCAAAAGCGCAAGGCACCTTCGCGGTCCTATAGCTGCCCGTCATCGAATTGGGTTAATTTCGGCGCTGCGAAAGCGGCGTCGGGGTTTTCCTGCCCACGCTAGAGCCAGATTCAGGGACGGAGCACTGGCGTTTTCAGGTGAGTCGGCTTGACTCAGGAACCAGGCGAAAACGCCAGTTTTAACTCCACCCTTGTAGACCGTCCTGCCCACCCCCATATTGGGGCGACTGACGCGTGAAGGAATCCAACTTGAGCGAACTTCTCAACCGCCGCCTGGCCCTGCTCGGCGAGCGCGCTAACCTTTCCCTGCTCGAGCAGTGCCTGCACGGCATCGAACGTGAATGCCTGCGGGTCACCGGCGAAGGCCGCCTGGCCCAGACCCCGCATCCGGAAGAACTGGGTTCCGCGCTGACCAACGAACAGATCACCACCGACTATTCCGAGTCGCTGCTGGAGTTCATCACCCCGGCCCTCAAGGACCCGGCGGACACCCTGGCCAGCCTCGACAAGATCCATCGCTTCGCCTACAGCAAGCTCGGCAACGAGTACCTGTGGAGTCCATCGATGCCGTGCCCGTTGCCGGCCGAGGAAGACATCCCGATCGCCTACTACGGCACCTCCAATATCGGCCAGCTCAAGTACGTCTACCGCAAGGGCCTGGCCCTGCGCTACGGCAAGACCATGCAGTGCATCGCCGGTATCCACTACAACTTCTCCCTGCCGGAACAACTCTGGCCGCTGCTCAGGGAAGCCGAGGGCTTCGTCGGCACCGACCGTGACTACCAGTCCGCCGCCTATATCGCCCTGATCCGCAATTTCCGCCGCTACAGCTGGTTGCTGATGTACCTGTTCGGCGCCTCGCCGGCCCTGGATGCGGGTTTCCTGCGGGACCGCTCGCACCAGCTGGAGCAGTTCGACGCCCAGACCCTGTACCTGCCCTATGCCACCAGCCTGCGCATGAGCGACCTGGGCTACCAGAGCAAGGCCCAGGCCGGCCTGACCCCTTGCTACAACGACCTGAACAGCTACACCGACAGCCTGCGCAAGGCGGTGGCCACGCCCTATGCGCCCTACGTGGAAGTCGGCACCCACAAGGATGGTGAGTGGGTCCAGCTGAACACCAACATCCTGCAGATCGAGAACGAGTACTACTCCAACATCCGTCCCAAGCGCGTGACCTATACCGGCGAGCGGCCGATCCAGGCCCTGATGGCCCGGGGCGTGCAGTACGTGGAAGTGCGCTGCCTGGACATCAACCCGTTCCTGCCCCTGGGCATCGACGTGCAGGAAGCCCGCTTCCTCGACGCCTTCCTGCTGTACTGCGCCCTCAACGACAGCCCGCTGCTGGAAAGCACCGAATGCGGCAACGCCACCTCGAACTTCCTCAGCGTGGTCAAGGAAGGCCGGCGCCCTGGCCTGCAGCTGCAACGCCGCGGGCAAGCGGTGGACATGAAGGAATGGGCCGCCGAGCTGCTGGAGAACATCGCCCCGCTGGCCGCCCTGCTGGACCAGAGCCACGGCAGCGATGAACACAGCAAGGCGCTGGACGCCCAGCTGGCCAAGGTCAAGGACTCGTCCCTGACGCCATCGGCCCAGGTCCTGGCGGCCATGACCGAGCACAAGGAGAGCTTCAGCCAGTTCTCCCTGCGCCAGAGCCTGGCCCACGCCGAGCATTTCCGTAGCCAGGCCCTGGCCAAGGAAGATCAGGCAGCGTTCGAAGACGCGGCGCGCAAGTCCCTGGAACAGCAGGCCGAACTGGAACAGAACGAAGTGGGCGATTTCGACGTCTTCGTCGGCGCCTACCAGGCCAGCATCCTGGCCATCAGCAACTGATAGATACACCGCGCTGCATGCATCGCGAGCAAGCTTCGCTCCTACACGGCACCGTCCTGTAGGAGCGAGCGGGCGACGATCCGACTTGCCCGTGCTTCCCCTCTTCAACTCGTTCTCTCTTTCTAAGCTAATTCTAAAACGTTATTTATTTTATAATTCTTAGATCATTTAGGCTCCTCCCACGCCGATCAACGGCCGCCTATGAGGAGCTTTATCGTGAAACTGCATTTCCCCCTTCGCCTCCTGGCGGCCGCCTCCCTGGCCGCAGCGAGTTTCCTTGCCCAGGCGGCCGATCTCACCGTCGCCTACCAGACCACCGTCGACCCGGCCAAGGTCGCCCAGGCCGACGGTCGCTACGAAAAAGCCACCAAGGCCGGCATCGACTGGCGCAAGTTCGACAACGGCGCCGACATCATTGCCGCCATCGCCTCCGGTGACGTACAGATCGGCTACCTGGGCTCCAGCCCCCTGACCGCAGCCGTCACCCGCAAGGTGCCGGTGGAAACCTTCCTGATCGCCACCCAGATCGGCGCCGCCGAGGCCCTGGTGGCTCGCGACGGCTCCGGGATCAACACCCCCCAGGACCTGGTGGGCAAGAAGATTGCCGTGCCCTTCGTCTCCACCGGCCACTACAGCCTGCTGGCGGCGCTCAAGCACTGGGACATCGACCCGGCCAAGGTCCAGGTACTCAACCTGGCGCCGCCGGCGATCATCGCCGCCTGGAAGCGCGGCGACATCGACGCCACCTACGTCTGGGACCCGGCCCTGGGCGTGGCCAAGGAAAACGGCAAGGTGCTGATCACCTCGGGCGAGCTGGCCAAACTCGGCGCGCCGACTTTCGACGCCTGGATCGTGCGCAAGGATTTCGCCCAGAAGCACCCGGAAATCGTCAGCGCTTTCGCCAAGGTGACCCTGGATGCCTACGCCGACTACCGCAAGGACCCGCAGGCCTGGCTGGCCAACCAGGGCAACATCGACAAGCTGGTGAAGCTCTCCGGAGCCAAGGCCAGCGACATCCCCCTGCTGCTGCAAGGCAACGTCTACCCGCTGGCCGCCGACCAGGTCGCAAGCCTCGGCGCGCCGACCACCAAGGCCATCACCGACACCGCGGTATTCCTCAAGGAACAAGGCAAGGTCGAAGCCGTGCTGCCGGACTACGCCCCCTACGTCAGCGCCCGGTTCATCAGCAACTGAGGCTGCGCGTTCGCAAAGGAGACAGCCGTCATGGCTTTGCTACAACTGGAGCGCATCAGCGCACAGTACCCCGGCGCCGCCGAAGCGGTGCTGGCCGATATCTCCCTGACCCTGGGGCCACAGCAACTGCTGGTCGCCCTGGGGCCCTCCGGCAGCGGCAAGACTTCGCTGCTCAACCTGATCGCCGGTTTCGTCGAGCCCAGCGCCGGGCGCATCAGCCTCGATGGCGTGCCGGTGCAAGGGCCCGGCGCCGAGCGTGGCGTGGTGTTCCAGGACGATGCCCTGCTGCCCTGGCAGGACGTGCTGGCCAACGTCGCCTTCGGCCTCGAACTGGCTGGCGTGGCCCGCGACAAGCGCGAAGCCCGGGCCCGGGAAATGCTCGCCCTGGTGGACCTGGCCGGTTTCGACAAGCGGCGCATCTGGCAGCTCTCCGGGGGCCAGAAGCAACGTGTCGGCCTGGCTCGCGCCCTGGCCGCCGATCCACGGCTGCTGCTGATGGACGAGCCTTTCGGCGCCCTGGACGCCTTCACGCGCGAGCAGATGCAGGAACTGTTGCTGCAAGTCTGGCGACGCACCGCCAAGCCAGTGTTCCTGATCACCCACGACATCGAGGAAGCGGTGTTCCTGGCCACCGACCTGATTCTCCTGGCGCCCAACCCAGGCCAGATCGTCGAGCGCCTGCACCTGGACTTCGGCCAGCGGTATGCCGCCGGCGAGTCGGCCCGGGCGATCAAATCCGATCCACGCTTCATCGAAACCCGCGAGCACGTGCTGGCGCGGGTGTTCTCCCAACGCACCAGCCCGCAGCAGGAGCGCCCATGAGCAGCTACGAGATTCCCGCCACCGCCAGCCACGAGGCCCACTCCAGGCCACTGGCGGCGCGGCGCAGCCTGAGCACCCGCTGGATCAGCGTGCTGACCCTGGTCGGCCTGCTGGCGCTGTGGTGGGCGGTCACCGCCAGCGGCCTGGTGGAACCGCTGTTCCTGCCCTCGCCTGGGGCCGTGGTGCAAAAGGGCTGGTTGCTGGCCACCAGCGGCTACATGGACGCCACCTTGTGGCAGCACCTGGCCGCGAGCCTGCAACGTATCGGCCTGGGCCTTAGCCTCGCGGTGCTGACGGCGATCCCGGTGGGCATCGCCATCGGCGCCAGCCGCGTCGCCCGGGGCGTGCTGGACCCGCTGATCGAGTTCTACCGGCCGATCCCGCCTTTGGCCTACCTGCCCTTGATCGTGATCTGGTGCGGCATCGGCGAGCTGTCCAAGGTGCTGCTGATCTACCTGGCGATCTTCGCCCCGATCGCCATCGCCACCGCCACCGGCGTGCGCACCGTCGACCCGGCCAAGCTGCGGGCGGCGCAGTCCCTGGGGGCGACCCGGGTCCAGCTGATCCGCCATGTGGTCCTGCCCAGCGCCTTGCCGGACATCCTCACCGGAATCCGCATCGGCCTCGGCGTGGGCTGGTCGACCCTGGTGGCCGCCGAACTGATCGCCGCCACCAGCGGCCTTGGGTTCATGGTGCAGTCCGCCGCACGGTTCCTGGTCACCGATGTGGTGGTGCTGGGGATCCTGGTGATCGCGGTGATCGCCTTCGCCATGGAGATGGGCTTGCGGGCCCTGCAGCGCAAGCTGGTGCCCTGGCACGGTCAGAGCCACTGAGCAGCCTTGGACGAAGCCAGCAACATTCAGATCGATACAGATAAAACCGAATCCGACCACGCCGACCGTTCGGCGCCGCATACGAGAACCCGCATGAGCCTGACCATCACCCCCTTGAGTTCCGCCCTCGGCGCGCAGATCGACGGCATCGATATCAGCCAGCCGCTGGACGACAAACAGCGCGACGCCATCGAGCAGGCCCTGCTCGAGCATCAGGTGCTGTTCTTTCGCAACCAGCCGATCACCCCGCAGCAGCAGGCGCGTTTCGCCGCCCACTTCGGTGACCTGCATATCCACCCGATCTACCCCAACGTACCGGAACAGCCGGAAGTGCTGATCCTCGACACCGCCGAGACCGATGTGCGCGACAACGCCATCTGGCACACCGACGTCACCTTCCTGCCGACCCCGGCACTGGGCGCGGTGCTCAGCGCCAAGCTGCTGCCCAAGTTCGGCGGCGACACCCTGTGGGCCAGCGGCATCGCTGCCTACGAGGCGCTGTCGGAACCGATGAAGAACCTGCTGCAAGGCCTGACCGCCACCCACGAGTTCATCAAGTCCTTCCCCCTGGAGCGCTTCGGCAATACCCCCGAGGACCTGGCGCGCTGGGAAGAAACCCGGCGCAAGAACCCACCGCTGTCGCACCCGGTGATCCGCACCCACCCGGTGAGCGGGCGCAAGTCGCTGTTCGTCAACGATGGCTTCACCACCCGGATCAACGAACTGTCGGACAGTGAGAGCGAAGCCATTCTCAAGCTGCTGTTCGCCCACGCCACGCGCCCGGAATTCACCATTCGCTGGCGCTGGCAGGAAAACGACGTGGCGTTCTGGGACAACCGCGTGACCCAGCACTACGCCGTGGACGACTACCGTCCACAGCGCCGGGTGATGCAGCGCGCGACCATTCTCGGGGATGCGCCGTTCTTCCGCTGAAACGCGGCGGCGCTGACAGGTCCCGGCCCCGCTGACCACGGGGCCGGGCCCGGCTCGCTAGTTGACGCTGGCGGCCGGTTTCTTCTTGCGGTTGCCGATGTGGATGGCGTGGCCATTCACCGACAGCGCCGCCTCATGCAGGGCCTCGGACAGGGTCGGATGGGAGAACACCATCATTCCCAGGTCTTCAGCGCTGGTGCCGAACTCCATGCCGATGGCGCCTTCCTGGACCAGCTCCGCTGCGCCTGGCCCGATCACATGCACGCCCAGCACTCGGTCGGTGCCAGCGTCGGCGATCACCTTGACCAGCCCCGCGGTGTCGTTGGCCGCCATGGCCCGGCTGCTGGCGGAGAAGGGGAAGGCGCCGATGTTCAGCTCGACGCCCGCGGCCTTGAGCGCCTGTTCGGTCTGGCCGACCCAGGCGATTTCCGGGTGGGTATAGATCACTGAGGGAATCAGCTCGTAGTTGAGCGGATGCGAATGCCCGGCAAGGCTTTCGGCGACCATCACGCCCTCTTCCGAGGCCTTGTGCGCCAGCATCGGCCCGCGCACCACGTCACCGATGGCATACACCCCGGGAACGCTGGTCTGGCACTGGCCGTCGACATGGATGAAACCACGTTCGTCCAGTTGCACGCCGCTGTCGGCGGCCAGCAGGTCGGTAGTCAAGGGACGCCGGCCAACGGCGACGATCAACCGGTCGAAGGTCTGCTGCTTGTCCTCGCCAGCCTCGGTCAGGCTGACCTTGACGCTATCGCCTTGCACCTCGGAAGCGGTCACCCGGGCGCCGAGGCGGATATCCAGGCCCTGCTTGCCGAGGATCTTCTGCGCCTCCTTGGCGATCTGCGCATCCACTGCCGGCAGGAAGCTGTCGAGGGCCTCGAGCACCGTCACCTCGGCGCCCAGGCGGGCCCAGACCGAACCCAGCTCCAGGCCGATGACCCCGGCGCCGATGACCCCGAGGCGCTTGGGCACGCTGGTGAATTCCAGGGCGCCGGTGGAGTCGACGATCACCTCCCCGGTCAGGGGCGCTGCCGGGATGTCGATCGGCCGCGAACCGGGGGCCAGGATGACGTGCTCGGCGCTGATGCGCTGGGTGCTGCCGTCGGCGGCAGTGACCTCCACTTCCTTGTTGGCCAGCAGCTTGCCGTGGCCTTCCAGCACCGCCACGCCATTGGCCTTGAACAGCGAGGCGATGCCGCCGTTGAAGTTGCGTACCACGTTGTCCTTGCGGGCCAGCATCGTCGCCACGTCCATCTGCGGGTTGCCGATGCCGATGCCGTGCACCTCGAAGCCGTGGCGCGCCTCGTAGTAGTGATGGGAGCTGTCGAGCAGCGCCTTGGAGGGAATGCAGCCTACGTTCAGGCAGGTACCGCCCAGGGCGGTCTTGCCGTCCTTGCCCTTGTAGCGCTCGATACAGACCGTCTTCAGTCCCAGTTGCGCCGCGCGGATCGCGGCTACATAACCACCGGGGCCCGCGCCGATAACGATCACATCGTAACTTTCACTCATAGGTTGCCGTCCTTTGCACAGACAAAATCGACCACGGCTCCCATGGTCGCCCTGTCCTTGAGAATTTTCAGATGACCAAGCCCGCGGGTCTGCAGGACCTGCCGGTGCCGCAACCCCTGGGCGAAGGATTGCAGGTCGTCCGCCGGAACCTCCTGGTCCTGCTGGTCATGGACCAGCAGCACCGGGATGTCTACCTGTTGGCCGTAACGGCTGACCGCCAGGCTGCCCATGTCTTTCTGATAGCGTTGCTCGACCAGGCGTTGCATGCGCTGCCTGACGTCGTCGTTGATCCACAGGAACGCCGCGAAACGCCGGACGACGTTTTCAATGTCGGCCGGCGCCGCCACCAGCACCGCGCGCTGGAAACCCTTGCCGATGTCGGTGCTCAAAGCGTAGCCCGCTGCGGCGCCCCCCAGGGAATGACCGATCACGGTATCGAAGGGGCCCAACTGCTGCTGGACCTGGTCGAGCATGCTGACGAAGGTCGGCAGCGACGCCTGCCGGCCACCGCTGCCGCCATGGCCGATGCAGTCGAAGGACAAGACTTCGCAGCCCTGCTCCAGCAATAGCGGGATCAAGTACTGCCACTGGGTACTGGCACCACTCCAGCCATGTACCAGTACCACCCGGCGCCGGACCTGCGAAGGCGTCCAGCGAAAGCAGCGCAAGCGCCCGTCCCCGGTTTCCAGGTCCTGCACCGTGGCACTGGGCAGCGTCCGCGGGAAATGCTGGCGCAGTCGCTGTGGCGTGGTGAAGATCTTCAGCGCCCGCTGCGCAGCCCGCTGCGGAAGAAGCCGCGACTCAATCCAGAAACTGCAGCGCAGCGCGCCCAGGACCGTGTTGTAGATGCCCTTGAACAGCACCTTCCTGAAACTGCTGCGCCGGGCCCTGGCCACCACCGGCGGGTGTTCTTGAGTCGCCATCTTCCTTCCTCATCGACTACAGATTTCAAGCGTCGGGTTACAGCTTCACCATGTTGAAGTCCAATTTGCCCACGCCACATTCAGGACAGGTCCAGTCATCGGCGATGTCGTCCCAGGCGGTGCCCGGAGGCACCCCCGAATCCGGATCTCCCAGCCGTTGATCGTAGATCCAGCCGCAAATCAGGCACATCCACAGGCCGGACTCGGCCACAGCGTTTTCAGCATAGGTCGTCATATCGTTCTCATGCGCTGGCCTGGGCCACTTCGGCCACCTTGATGTTCTCGGCGAGGAACCGCGCCACCTGCTCCAGTACCGCGGCATCGGAGAGGATCCGCACATGGCCGAGGCCGGATACCGGCTCCAGCTTGGCCCACGGCATCAGCGTGGTGATCTGCTGCGCCTCGCAGAACGGTACGGTCGGGTCCTCCTGGTCGTGCAGCACCAGCATCGGCAGTTGCAGGGCGTTGCCCAGCGCCGGGATGTCCCAGTGCTGGACCGGCACGCCATTGCGCTTCCACAGTTCGCGGTGCATGGCCTGGACGATCTGCGGCTTGAGCTGCAGGTAGCCGTTGGCCCAGCGGTCGATCACCACCGGCAGGTTGGCCGGCGAGCCCAGGAGGCACATGGCCTTGATCCGATGGGTCTCGGCCAGCTCGGCCAGGGCGCCGGTGGCGGCGATACCGCCCAGGGAATGGGCGACGATGCCCACCACGTCACCCAGGGCGACGATGGCGGCTTTCACTGCGTCCTTGAACTCGGTCATGGTGCTCAGCGAGCCCGGCGAGATGCCGTGGGCCGGTGCATCGAAGGTCGCGACCTTGAAGCCCTGGCGCTGCAGTACCCGGGTGAAGGAGTACATGCTGCGGCTGTCGGCGCCCCAGCCATGGACCAGCAGGATGGTCTCCTCGCCCGTGCCCCACTGGTAGCCATGGGGAACGCCGGGGATGCCCTTGATGTGGAAGCGCTGGGCCCCCAGGGGGCTCATTTCCTTGTCCGGCTGCTTGATGTATTCGCGGGTGTAGCCGAACAGGTCGGTGGCCCTGGCGCCGGCGCGATCGGGGGACAGCGAGCCCAGCACGCTCATGTAGCTGCGCAGGGCCTGCTGCTTCATGGTCATCGGGCCACTGTAGCCGGTGCGGGTGTCGGCTGCTCCCGGCGACTGGTCGAAGGACTCGTAGAAGCCATTGACCGGATCGTACAGGTGGCAATGGCGCGCCACATGCCAGACGTCCTGCACGGTCAGGGGTTTCTCCCGGACCATCCCGGGGAAGGCGGACTTCAGTGCAGCCTGGGCCTCGGGCAGGTTGTAGTGGGGAATGATCGGGGCCACGTGGTGAGCGGTGTGCACCGAGATGTAATGGGTCAGGAACAGCAGCCACTTCGGATACATGTAGTCGGTGGTCAGCAGCAGGCGGCTGCTGTTGAAGCTCCAGTGCTCCTTGGTCAGGAACGGAGTCTCGTCACTGATGTGATGCATCATGGTGGTCAGGCTGAACCAGGCGTGGATCGCCAGCCAAGGGGCGACGAAATACAGGAACAGCCCGGTGAAACCGGTGAAGTACACCAGGGTCGGCAGGTAGATCACCGCGGCCACGACCATGAACAGGATCGAACGACGCACTTCGTTGCGCGCCTCGAGCTTGGGGAACATCTCCGGCCGGAACCCCGAGTGCCGCTGGTAGTTCACCGTCCCCAGCCAGAACAGCCAGGTGCGGGTGCTGCTGTAGACCAGCTTGTCCCACCAGGGCATGGCGTCGTATTGCACGCGCAGCACCGGGCGCCAGTCGACGTCCATCTCCAGGTTGTTGGTGTTGGCGTGGTGCATGTTGTGCATGTGTCGCCAGCCGTGGAACGGGTACAGCAGGGGCAGCAAGGCGATGTGCCCCAGGATGTGGTTGAAGCTGCGGCTGCGGGAAAACGAGTTGTGCCCGCAATCGTGGGCCACGCAGAACAGACCCCAGCCCCCCAGGCCGGCAATCAGCCACAGCGGCAGGTAGAAAGCCCAGTGCACATGGGCGACCGCCACCACCGCGCCGATATAGAGCGCATAGCTGACGACGAAGCTGAGCATCCCGCGCCAGACGCGGGGCGTATATAGGTGCTTGGGAATGGCGTCGGTCAGACGCAGGCCCTCGATCTCCTGTGAACGTCGGAGCAGCTCGTTGAATTTGTCCGTTTTTTGCGTGGGCATCTGTACAAAGGCCATGGCCTAGCTCCTGCGAAGTCAAACTTCGGATGTGGTCAGTTCACTGGCCAGGTATTTGGACAGGTCATCGATGCTGGAGTATTCGAACAGCAACGCCGGCGACAGGCGTTGTTCCATGAACTTCTCCAGGTCGCCCGCCACCTTCACCGCCACCAATGAATCCAGGCCATAGGCCTCGAAGGTGCGCGCGGTATCGACCTGCGATGGTTCGATCTTCAGCAGGGTCGCCATGCGTTGCACCAGCCAGTGCTTGATGTTTTCCTCGTTGAGTTCCACCGGAGCCTGTTTCTTCTCCGAAAAACTCAAGGTGCTCAGCAAATTGGAAATGAAGTTGGACATAGGTTTCTTCCTTGATGAGTGGGGGGTGTTGTACGACCTGGGAATCCCGCTGTTCAGGATGAGGCCTGACGCTTACGGACCTTGTCGATCATTGCCTGGGAGGGTGAACGCAGGTCTGAGACCAGTCTCAGCTTGCCCATTAACGCCAGTGTCCAGCCCGACAGGTCGGGCTCCCACCAATGCACGCCATGCCGGTACCAGGCAGGAAATGCGTGGTGATTGTTTTGCAGCCCCTCGCCGAAGGTGAGGAACGCGATGAGCCAGTTGTTGGTGCTCTGGTCGTGGGTCACGAACGGCCGGCTGCCATAGCGATGGCAGATCGAGCCCACGCACCAGGCCGCCTGGTTGGCGATGAACAGCCGCGCCAGGCCACCGAAGATCAGGCCGCTCCAGGCGCCCTCCCAGCTCTGGGTGACCAGGCCGCCGATCGCACCGGGCAGCAGCACGCCCAGGACCACCCAGAGCAGGTAGGTCTGGTTGTAGAAGAACAGCCGCCGGTCACGCAGGATGTCGGGGGCGAAGTAGTTCCAGCTGGAGATGTCCGGGGTCAGCATCCATGGCATGTGCGCATGCCACAGGCCCTTGGCCCGGCCCCAGCGGTCCTCGCCCAGCAGGTTGGGCGAATGCGGATCGCCCTGCTGGTCGCTGTAGGTGTGGTGGCGCCGATGGGTGGTGACCCAGAACAGGATCGGCCCCTGGGCCGCCATCGAACCGGCGATCAGCATCAAGCCGCTCATCAGCCGCGAGGTCTTGAACGCCCGGTGCGCCAGGTAACGGTGGTAACCCATGGAAACCCCGAACATCTGCACCGCGTAGAACACCCCGAAGAGGATGAAGTCCAGGGCATGGACCTGGCCGGTGACCCACAGGCGGATGGCCTCGAAGGTCCCGAACAGCGGCACCAGCATCACGGCCAGGGCGATACGCACCTTGGTTTTCGCCGCCTGGGGACTCAGTTGGGCAACCCCGCCGATCTCGGGAGTAGCCGTGGTTGAACGTATTTCGTCCATGAATAGCTTCCTGTGAGGTGAGTACCGACTATCAGCTTTCCGAGGGTTCCGCCGCCGTGCTCGGGCCAGGACGCTTGACGTCCCAGACCAGCCCGCACAGCGCCAGCGTCTCGATGAACAGCCCACCGATATCCAGCTGCCAGGGCTTGAGGCCGGCATGGGCCAGCGCCGGGAAGGCATGATGGTTGTTGTGCCAGCCCCCCCCGACGGTGGGGATCGCCAGCCAGAACACGTTGCGGCTGGTATCCCGAGTCTTGTGATCGCGACCGCCGACCTTGTGGGCGAAGGAGTTGATGCACCAAGTGGCGTGGTCCACCAGGAAGATCCGTACGAAGCCACCCCACAGCAGGCCGCTCAGGGCGCCTTCCCAGCTACGGGCGATCAGCCCGCAGGCCAGGGTCGGTAGCAACAGGCCAAGGATGATCCACAGGTAGTAGCGCTGGTTGACCTGCATGACCAGGCGATCGCGCAGCAGGTCGGGGACGAACTGGCTCCAGTTCTGCTTGCGCAGGCTGAACAGCCAGCCCAGGTGGGCATGCCACCACCCCTGGAGACTGCCGGCCAGGCCTTCCTTGAGAGCCCGCGGTGAGTGCGGGTCGCCTTCCTTGTCGGTGAATGCATGGTGCTGGCGATGGGTCGCGGCCCAGAACAGGATCGGCCCCTGGGCCGCCATCGACCCGGCGATCCCGAAGAACGCGGTGACCACCGGGCCGGCCTTGAACGCGTGGTGGGAGAAGAAGCGGTGCATCCCCACCTCCACCCCCAGGGCAGTCAGCAGGTACATGCTGGCCAGGGCGCCGACTTCCAGCCAGCCGATGCCCTGGTGCCAGGCCAGGACCAGGGCGGCCACGGTGCCGACCGCCGGCACGCCGACAGTCAACCAGGCCAGCTGGCGCTCGCGCTGGCCGGTACGATCGATAGGAGGATTCATCGCGGTCATGACAGGGCATCCGTAGCAGTTTTGAGAGGTTGTGCCGCCCCGCGCCCGGCGCCGTATCGCGCCAGGCTGCCGTCGAGCAGGGCCTTGCGGGTGGCCTGGCGCTGGACCTTGCCGCTGGTGGTCAGCGGAATGCCGCCCATGGGCGCCAGGTGAATGCACGCCGGAGCCACGCCGAACTGGCTGACCAGGGCGCTGGTGAGCACCTGGCGCAGTTGTTCCTGCTGGGCTTCGTCGAGCTTCTCGCTGCGCTTGATCTCGGCCACGATCGCCAACTGCTCTTGCTGGCCGTTGTCCAGGCCCACCGCCACGCAGCCATTGCTGCGAATGCGCGGGTCGGCGCTCTCCACCGCCAGCTCCAGGTCCTGTGGATAAAGATTGCGCCCGGCGATGATGATCAGATCCTTGAGGCGCCCGGTGACGAACAGCTCGCCCAGGTGCAGCGCACCCAGGTCGCCGGTGCGCATGAAATGCCCCTCGACGCCTGGCAGGCGAGCGCGGAACACCTGCTCGCTCAGCACTTCCTTGCCCCAGTAGCCGGCCCCGACGTTGCCGCCCTGGACCCAGATCTCGCCGACCTGGCCGTCCGCCACGGGCAGCAGGCTGACCGGGTCGACGATCGCCAGATGCAGGCCCGGCGCCACCCGGCCACTGCTGACCAGTGGCAAGGCCAGGGCATGGTCGGCCTCGACCACCGCCAGGGTGCCGGTGGCCAGCTGGTCCCGGTCGACCTGGACGCCGAACGCCGGTTCGTCATGGGGCTTGCCCGAGACCAGTACCGTCGATTCGGCCAAGCCATAGCAAGGCCCCAGCGCCGCCGGATCGAAGCCGGCGGCGGCGAAACGCTCGGCGAAACGCGCCAGGGTGCCTTGCCGGACCGGTTCGGCCCCGCAGTAGATGGCCTTGAGCTTGCTCAGGTCGAGCGCGGCCAGCTCGGCATCGCTGATGCTGTCCACGCACAAATCGAAGGCGAAGTTCGGCGCGATGGTCACGCTGGCGCCGAAGCGCGACACCGCATCCAGCCAGCGCAACGGCCGCTGGACGAAATGCCCGGGGCTGATGAGCACGGTCGGGAAAGCGTCGTAGATCGGCTGCAGGATCCCGCCCATCAAGCCCATGTCGTGGTAGGGCGGGAGCCAGCTGCAACCCACCCGCTGTTGCGCCGGCCCCATCCACTCACTGGCGCTGCGGCAGTTACTGTAGAGATTGGCGTGGGTCAGCATCACGCCCTTGGGCGCCGAGGTCGAACCCGAGGTGTACTGCAGCAGCGCCAACTGGCCGGGAGGGAGGTCCCCGGCGCTCCAGGCCGAATCCGTGGCAGCCAGTTGCTCCGGGTCGACCCATTGCGGCGCCGGCAGCTCGCCGCTGAGCAGGGCGTTGACGCGCTCCTGG
The DNA here is from genome assembly GCF_046230915.1 of Pseudomonas sp. KCJK8993. NCBI lineage: Bacteria > Pseudomonadati > Pseudomonadota > Gammaproteobacteria > Pseudomonadales > Pseudomonadaceae > Pseudomonas > Pseudomonas sp. KCJK8993. The sequence goes on along the minus strand of NZ_JBJJLO010000015.1, from coordinate 11,998 downwards.
GAACGCATGAAACGCGCGCTGGTAAGCACGATCTGCGGGTGCGCGTCGGCACAGATCAGCGCCAACCGCTCCAGCCCCCGGGTACCCACGGGCGGGAACGCCGGGATCGCCACGGCGCCGGCCAGGAACAGGCCGAACAGGGAAACGATGTAGTCGATGCCGGTCTCGAACAGCATCAGCACCCGCTTGCCCCGGGGCTCGAAGATCTGCAGCGCGCCCGCCAGTTGTTGGCTACGCTTCCAGAGTTCCGCGTAGCTGATGGCGACCTGCTCCTGCTCGCCGTCGAGCAGGTGGATGAAGGCTATCGCCTCGGGTTGGCGCCAGGCGCGGTAGGCCAGCACTTGGGTAACCGAACTTAAACATTCGATACCCAGGTTTTCAGCCAGCGATTGATCATTGGCTTCTAGTTGTGCTGAAAAGGTCTGATTGACATCGCTTAGATAGTCACGAGGCACGGCGTAGTTCATTCAAAATCCTTTTTAAATGGAGAGCCTTATATCGACCTGATGGTCACTTATTATTTTCAGCACTAAGGAACCGAACAAACACCCCCTCATCGATAGGGAGCTATTACAGAGGCAGTAGTTAAGATGTCATTTTGCTGACAGAACAACGCAATCACTTGGTGACTGCATATTTTTATGTCCCGCGACAACTAACGTGGGCGGAGAAAGTGAAACCTGGATGCGTTGTGAAGTCTGCCACCGGCTTGTATATTTTGCTAATGCGCAAATGGACAGTTACAGGGAGAAAATGGACATGGATGTGCTCACTGTTATCGCATTGGAAGGAGCTATGGGGTCGAGTGTCGCGATCACGCTGGACGTGTTGCGCACCGCCAACCAGGTCGCCGAAGTCATGGGGCGCCCCACCATGACCTGGCAAATCATCGGCAGCAGCGAGTCGGTAAGAATGAGGAACGGCATGCGCCTGGATGCGCAGCCGCTGGAGCGAGTCCAGGCCATCGAGGGCAGCATGCTGGTCATTCCCGGGCTGGGCCTGGAGAACACCCAGGAGCTGAATCTGTTCGGTTGCCGCACCGAAAAACGCCAGCCAGGCCTGAGCCTGTCCACGGAGCTCCTCGCCCGGCTCGACCATGGCGACATCCGCAAGCTGAGCCAGCTGGTCCGGGAACATCACCTGCGCGGGCAGCAGACAGCGGCCTCCTGCTCGGCGGTTTTCGTCCTCGGCGAAGCGGGCATCCTGCAGGACCGGACCGTCACGACCCACTGGCAACTGTATGACACTTTCAAACAGCGTTATCCCGAGGCGATACTCGATACCAAACGCATGCTTATTCATGACGGAAATATGATTACCGCCGGAGCAGGCATGTCGCAAATGGACTTGATGCTATATATATTGCGCAACAAGATGGGTAATCAAGTTGCTGAATTAACCATGCGCTACTTGTTGATAGATGGGCGCCCAGCACAATATCACTACATGGCCCTATCAAACTTGCAGACAGAGAGCCGCGAAGTCCTGATGCTGGAAAAGTTCATCGAGGATTGCCTGCCGAACATTCCCCCGCTGAGCACTATCGCCGAACATCTGCGAATCACCGAGAAAACCTTGTCCCGCAGGATTCGCAGCGCCACAGGTAAACCGCCCATGGCTTTCATCCAGAAAGTTCGCCTGCAGCATGTTCAGAGTTTATTGGAAACAACCAATATGAGTATTGAAGAAGTTGCCTTCAAAGTGGGTTATGCCGACTCCACGGCACTGCGCCGGCTGATGTGGAAAAACATGGGCTGCACTCCCAGCCAACTGCGCAAGGCCAGGTCCGGCCCGCCCATCATGTAGGCCTGCTCAGCGCTCTTCCTCGGCTGCGGGGGCGGCCGGGGGCACCTTGCACAGCGGCACCAGCAACAGCGCCACCACGAACATCATGGCCATCAGGCGGAACACATCGCCAAAGGCCAGGGTCAGGGCTTCGCGTCCCACCAGCCGGCCGAGGATGCCCTGGGCCATGAGGAACGCATGACTAGGGTCCGGGGTGTCGGCGGCGATCTTCAGCGCCAGCTGGCCCATCAGCTCTTGGGCCGCCACCGCCTTGGCGCCAAGGGACTCCGACAGGTGCAAGACCTGGGTCCGCGCATCGTCCTGCAGCCAGGTGTTGACCGTGGCGATACCGATGGCCCCACCCAGGTTGCGCATCAGGTTGAACAGGCCGGATGCCTGGCGCAGCTCCACTCCCTGGAACGAACTCAGGGCCATGTTGACGCTGGGCACGATGCACAGCATCAAGAACAGGCCGCGCGCCACCTGGGGCACCAGCAATTCGTCGAACCCCCAGTTGGAAGTGATCCGCGAGGTCAACCACAGGCTCAGGGCCAGGCCCAGGAACCCCACCGAGATGATCAGGCGCCGGTCGACCTTCTCCGAGGCCCGGGCGGCAATGATGGTGCTGAACAGTTGCCCGATGCCCACGACGAACACCGTGGTGCCGATCTCCAGGCTGTCGAAGCCGCGCACCCGCCCCAGGAACACCGGCACCAGGTAGGTCGAGGAGTACAGGCCGAAGCCGATCACCAGGTTGAGCAGGCAGGCGATGGAAAAGGTGCGATCGCGAAACGGCCGCAACGACACGATAGGGTTGTTCGAATACAAGGAACGCTCGATGAACAACCCGAAGGACACCAGGGACACCCAGGCCGAGATGACGATACCGGTATCGCTGAACCAGTCCTTGCGCGGTCCCTCTTCCAGCACGTACTCCAGGCAGCCCAAGGCCAGGGCCATGGCCGCGAAATGCAACCAGTCGATGCGCCGCAGCATGGGCAGGTCGGGGCGGTCGACATCGATCAGCAACGCCGCGCCGATGCAGATCACCAGGCCCGGCAGCACGTTGATGAAGAAGATCCAGCGCCAGTCCAGGTAGAAGGTCACCAGCCCGCCCACGGTGGGGCCGAGGGTCGGCGCCAGGACCGCGGTCATGCCGAGGATGGCCGGGACCATCGCCCGCTGCTTGCCTTCGAACAACACGAAGCCGACGGCGAACACCGTCGGCACCATGGCCCCGCCAGTGAAGCCCTGCAGCGCCCGCAGCACGATCATCGACTCGATGTTCCAGGCCATGCCGCAACCGACGCTGAACAAGGTGAAGAGCGCCGCGCTGGTCGCGAACAGCCAGCGGGTGGAAATCGCCTGGGCAAGGAAGGCCGAGAAGGGGATCATGATCAGTTCGGCGATCAGGTAGGCGGTCTGCACCCAGCTCACCTCATCGGGACCGGCGCTCAGGCCGGCCTGCACATCGTTGAGCGAAGCGGCCACGATCTGGATGTCGATCAGGGCCATGAACATGCCGAAGGCCATGATGGTGAAGACCAGGAACTTGCGTCGCAGGGTCGCTTGAGCCGGCTGCTCGCCCGCGCCAGGGAGGTCGGATGCGCTTGTCGTCACGTGGTTGCTTCCCTGTAGTATTGCGGTCGTCATGTGAATATTATGATCGTAATTCAAAACCGCATGGAGCTTCAACATGGAGCAGAGCACCCAGACCCAGAACGCTATCCTGCAAGCCGCCCAGGACACGGAGAAGCCGCGCAAGCGCTCCAGGCGGCCGCTGATCGCCGGCGCCGTCGCCCTGACCCTGGTGGCGGTTGGAGTGGGTTGGGTGCTGATGGCACCGTCCACCGAATCCACGGACGATGCCTATATCGCCGCCGACGCCACCTCGGTCGCGCCACGGGTCCACGGCCTGGTGACCGAGGTGCTGGTCAAGGACCATCAGAGCGTCACCGCCGGCCAGCCCCTGGTGCGCATCAACAGCGAAGAGTTCGACAGCCGGGTGACCCTGGCCGAAGGCGAGCTGGCCGATAGCCTGGCCCAGGTCGCCCTGGCCCAGGCGGCACTGACCATCCAGGACGCCGAGCAGCGCCTGGCCAATACCCGGGTGCTGGCGGCCCGCACCTCGATCCGCACCACCCAGGCCGAATCCAAGCGTGCCGGAGCCGAACGCAATCGCTTCGACACCCTGGTCACCACCGGCGCCGTGGCGCGCAACGAAGTGGAGAAATACAGCACCCAGGCAATCTCCGCCGAGCAGAACCACGCCCATGCCCAGGCCATGCTGCAAGTGGCCGAGAACGACCAGGCCGTGACTTCGGCCCAACGCGAGCGCCTGCAGGCGCAATTGCAGATGGCCAAGGCCAAGGTGGTGACCGCCAAGGCCCGGCTGGAGCTGGCGCAGCAGGACCAGAGCCACGCCACCATCTATGCCCCCATGGACGGCACCGTGGGCAATCGCCAGGTCCAGGTGGGCGACTACGTGCAACCGGGCTCGCGCCTGCTGACCCTGGTCCCGCTGCACGAGCTCTACGTCCTGGCCAACTTCAAGGAAACCCAGACCCAGCACATGCTTGCGGGCCAGCCAACGCGCATCAAGATCGATGCCCTGCCGGGAGTCAGCATGACCGGCACCGTGGAAAGCCTGGCCCCGGGCTCGGGCTCGACCTTCGCCCTGCTGCCCTTCGAGCCGGGCACCGGCAACTTCACCAAGATCGTCCAGCGGGTGCCAGTGCGCATCCGCTTCGATGCCGACCAGCCAGGCCTGGAACGACTGCGTCCGGGCCTGTCGGTGATCGCCAAGGTCGACCTGGACCAACCCCGGCTGCGCAACGCAGGCGGTACCCACTCCGAGCTCAAGGTCAGCGCCAACAGCCAGTGAAGCTCACGCCCACTGCCGGTCGCCATGCTCCAGGCGACCGGCAGGCGCCAGGACCATGGCCCTGGCGGCGGCACACACTACTCGGCGGTGGAAGGTTTTTCCCACAGGTTGATCCGCCCTTCCCGGGCGAAATGATCGATTTCCGCCAGCTCCTCCACGCTGAAGCCCAGGTTCTGCAAGGCCCCGACGTTCTCGATGATCTGCTCGGGCCGGCTGGCGCCGATCAGCGCCGAGGTCACCCGCGGATCCCGCAGGGTCCAGGCCAGGGCCAATTGGGCCAGGCTCTGCCCACGGTTCCTGGCGATATCGTTGAGGGCCCGCACATGGGCGATGTTGGTCTCGGACAAGTGAGAGGCCTGCAATGATCCGCCGCCTGGGCGGTTGACCCGCGCATCCTCCGGAATACCGTCCAGGTACTTGTCGGTGAGCAACCCCTGGGCCAGCGGGGTGAAGGCGATCACGCCCACGCCGAGCTCCTCGGTGGTCTCCAGCAGGTCCCTTTCCACCCAGCGATTGAGCATGTTGTAGGCCGGTTGGTGGATCAGCAGCGGCACCTTCCACTCCTTGAGCAAGGCGACCATCTCCCGGGTCTTGGCTCCAGAGTAGGAAGAAATACCGATGTACAGCGCCTTGCCCTGTTGCACCGCGCTGGCCAGGGCGCTGGCGGTTTCCTCCAGGGGCGTGTCCGGGTCGAAGCGGTGGGAATAGAAGATATCCACATAGTCCAGGCCCATGCGCCGCAGGCTCTGGTCCAGGCTGGCCAGCACGTACTTGCGCGAGCCACCGCCCTGGCCATAGGGCCCGGGCCACATGTCCCAACCGGCCTTGCTGGAAATGATCAACTCGTCGCGATAGGACTGGAAATCCTCGCGCAGCAGACGGCCGAAGTTGATCTCGGCACTGCCATAGGGCGGGCCGTAGTTGTTGGCCAGGTCGAAATGGTTGATGCCCAGGTCGAAGGCCGTGCGCAGCAAGGCGCGCTGGGTATCGATCGGCGTGCTGTCGCCGAAGTTGTGCCACAACCCCAGGGACAGGGCCGGCAGCACCAGGCCACTGCGGCCGACACGGCGATAGGGCATGGCGTCGTAGCGATGTTCAGCAGCTGAATAAGTCATCGAATCCTCATCTGGACTGGGGCCACCTTTCGATGGCCGGTTCCGGCATGGCGGCCGGCGCAACGGCCAGCCTCCTCCTTTTGTTGTGAACCACCCGGGCCCTGGCAGTTCCGCAAACCAGCTGCGACCTTGGCCGCAAGCTCTCATACTATTTTCGTACCGAATTTCGTACTGAAAATCCGCTAGAAAACCACCTGTCGAACAAAAATCGATCAGCAAAGTACCGGTGTCAGGGCGCATCAGGTCCATGCGTCGCAAACACCGACATACCCAGTATTTATTGGACTAAATCCTCAAAAACCTGAATGAGCGAACGGAAAGACCCATCCGAACCGGCCGATCTCGTACTACGCAAGCCAATTTGCAAACCCTCGGAATCGCTTGACCGATGAATCTCGCCCGGCGCATGAAAAAATAAATTACGTACCATGTAGCACAATACGAAATCGTGATCAGGGGCTAATGGCAATTTGCCTTTTTCACCCCTGGCCAGTGCTCAAAAGTGGCCCACCAGGTCCAGGGGGGCAAAAACCGCATGCAAGGGCAGTCAAGGGGAAGTACGGGGTAGCGGTAGCTGGTCCTTAGTCGCGGGTGGCGAAAAATGCGTCGAAAGCCACGCGCCTGGCAGCTCGCATCCATTGTTTATAGACGGCAAAAACCACTCCTGCCCGGTCCGTGGCAGCCACCGTCGACAGGAAAAAAACAGCCAGTGGCCAGGCTATGGAAGGGTCGCTCCAGGCGCCTCTTAAGCGCGGGGGTATGGGTCAGCCGGCTTCGGCGAGGGCTTGGGCCAGCCAGTCGACGAACACCCGCACCCGTGGCGACAAGCTGGCGGTCGTGGAGGATCGGCCAGATCTTGCACATTCCCCGAGCCAGGGAATCGGCCACGGGGTAGCGCGCGCATTGCATGATGCCCAGCCCGGCCAGGGCCGCGGGCCGCAGACTGGGGCGCCGGACACCGAGCCCGCGCCATCGAGGGCCATTTCGCGCCAGCCACCATGAACGCCAAGGGCAACGGCCCGCCGACACTACGGAGGCATGGCTCACCGCCCGGTGCCGGGGCAGGCTTCGAACCGGCCGAGGGCATGGGTCAGGGCAGGTTCAAGTCCTCGGCGGCCAGGGTGAAGCTGCTGCGCTCATAGATCTGCACGCACACTGTCATCGCTTTGACTTGATCCACAGGCAGCTCCGGAAGTGCCCGGGCCAGTGGGCACCGAGTTGTTCCTGCAGGACAAGAGCGAGGAGCCGTACACCCCTTCGCCAAGCTGCCGCCCCTGAAGCGCCTGGGCCAGCCACAGGACATCGCCGCCATCGTCGCCTTCCTGGCCAGCCCCGCGGTCGGCTGGGTCAATGACCAGGCGCTGCGCGCCAACGGCGGGCGGGTTTGAGACCTATGCTGGATAACAGGGCCGCCGGACTCTTTCCGGCCAGTCGGCTGGCGCCAGGAGATGCCCCTCATGCACACCACCATCGTCATTGCCTTCGGCCTGCTCCTGCTGGCCCTGGTGCTGTATATCGGTGAACGGCTGGGCTTTAGCCAACAGACCCTGGGCTGTGTCTTTTGCGGGTTGTGGCTGGCGCTGAGCGTGCTCAACGGTGCGGTGGGAGTGGTCAGCGCCCAGCAGCCCCTGGTCTCGGAACTGCTGGTCGGCTGCCTGGTGTTCGCCCTGCCGGTGGCGGCCCTGGGGCTGTACCTGGCCATGAACGGCGCCTGAGCCGCAGGCCGGGAGCGACCAAGCAACTCCCGGCCGGCAGGCCCTGATTCAGCGCACCAGGTGCAGGAACTGCATGTGGCGTTCGTACTGGTCGAGGATGTCGTTGATGATCTGCTCCTTGCTGTAGCCCATCAGGTCGTAGTCCTGGCTCCCCTCGGACAGGTGCACCTCGGCACGGTAGTAACGGCGGTTGCGCAGCTCTTTCGGGCCCATGCCGCCCCGGGCGAAGGACGGCGTGAAGTAGCCGCGCATTTGCACCTGGTAGACGAACGGATGCTGGTCGCCGTGGCCGATCTCCAGGCTGACGCTGTCATTGGCCGGGTCGGGCTGGGTGATGACGTTCAGCCCCTTCTCGACGAATACCGCCGTCACTTCCTCGATGGCCGGGCGCACGGTCTGGTCGAGGAAGCGATACACCTCGTCCCGCGACGGGAAATGCACCGCCTGGCTCAAGCGCTGGCGCCAACCGCCGCGACCGCGACGTGACGGCGCCACCGGCGCCAGGGAGTGCAGCTGGGCGATACGCTTTTGCGACTCCATGTAGAACGCCTTGTGCAGGCCCCACATCATCAACAGCAGGATCAGCGAGAACGGCAGCGAAGTCAGGACCACCGCCGACTTCAGCGAATCGACGCTACCGGCGAACAGCAGCCCGCTGGTGACCAGGGCGGTCATCGCGCCCCAGAACACCCGCAGCCATTTCGGGCCGTCTTCGTCCGCGCTGCCGCCCCGCGCCGACAGGGTGGAGAGCACCACGGTGCCGGAGTCCGCCGAGGTGACGAAGAACACGAAGCTGATGAACACCGTGACCGCGATCACGGTCTTGCTCCAGGGGTAGGTTTCCAGCAGCAGGTAGAGGGTCATGGACGGGTTGTCGATGGCCGACATGCCCAGGGCGCTCATGCCGTGGTTGAGCACCTGGTCGATGGCGCTGTTGCCGAAGATCGACATCCACGCCAGGGTGAAGCCCAGGGGAATCAGCAGCACGCCGAAGACGAACTCACGAATGGTCCGGCCCCGGGAAATCCGCGCGATGAACAGCCCCACGAAGGGCGACCAGGCAATCCACCAGGCCCAGTAGAACACCGTCCAGCCACCCAGCCAGTCGCTGGGCTTGTCATAGGCATAGACATCGAAGCTCTTGGCCGGCAGCGCGCCCAGGTAGTCACCCAGGTTCTGGATCAGGGTATTGAGCAGATGCTGGGTCGGGCCGGCGAACAGCACGAACAGCAGCAGCGCCACCGCCAGCAGCATGTTGATGTCGGACATCACCCGCACGCCCTTGTCGACCCCGGATACCGCCACGGTGATCGCCGCGCCCATCATCAGGGTGATCAGCAAGACCTGGATCCACTGGGTGTGGGCGATGCCGAACAGGTAGTCGAGGCCGGAGTTCAGGTGCAGTACGCCAAACCCCATGTCGGCGCCCAGGCCGAACACCGTGGCGATGATGCCGAAGCCATCCACCGCGTAGCCGATGGGGCCATTGATGCGCTTGCCGATCAGCGGGTACAGCGCCGAACGCAGGGCCAGCGGCAGGTTATGCCGGTAGGCGAAATACGCCAGGGCCATGCCGACGAAGGCGAACACGCCCCAGCCATGCAGGCCCCAGTGCAGGAACAGTAACTGCATGCCCTGGCGCGCCGCCTCCACCGTACCCGCCTCGCCCTTGGGCGGCTGGAGCATGTGGGTCAGGGGTTCGGAAACGCAGAAGAAGAACAGGGTGATGCTGATCCCGGCGGCGAACAGCATGCCGGCCCAGGACAGGTAGCTGAACTCGGGCTCGTCGTGGTCGGCACCGAGCTTGATCTTGCCGTAGCCGGACAAGGCGGTGACCACCACGAAGACCAGGTACAGGGTCATGGCCAGCATGTAGTACCAGCCGACCGTATTGGCCGCCCAGTTCTGCGCGGCCAGCAGCCAGGCACCGGCCTGTTCCGGCAGGCCGATCACCACCACGCCGAAGATCAGGATGAAGCTGGCGGCGAAGTAGAACACCGGGGGATTCATGCGAACCAGGCTGTTCGCGGGGGTGGATGATGCACTCATGAATGGTGCACCTCGAGGGGGTGAAACATGGCTGAAAGGTACGGACTCAGCAAAGGCAAGCCTCCTGTTGTGAGCGGGCAGCGAACCACCGGTTTAACTTGAACGAGCGTTCAAGTTAAACATGGATAAGGGGTTCAGGACCAATTGCAGGGCTCAGCGGTACTGTCAGTACGCTAGCTCAAGGAAGGGTATGACGTATGCCGGGCGCAATCGTTCAGCGCTGCGGCCGCATCGGAGGCGAGAAAGCCCGGCCGGCCCCGGAAGGCGCTACCGGGCATGCGCAGCCGCTTCGTGTCGCCACCGGCTGCGCACGGGCAAGCGCCCGCAAATTGGCGGTGGCAGGGCCAGCGGGCCGCGCAGGCCCGCCAGCGGCCACAGGTTACTTCTGCGAACCGTCGTCGTGCTGCAGGTTGGCCTGGGTCAGGTTGCAGCCCGCCGGCACGCTGCGGGTCAGCCAGACGTTGCCGCCGATGGTCGAGCCCTTGCCGATGGTGATGCGCCCGAGGATGGTCGCACCGGCATAGATCACCACATCGTCCTCGACGATCGGGTGGCGCGGATGGCCCTTCTGCAACTGGCCGTCCTCGTCCGCCGGGAAGCGCTTGGCCCCCAGGGTCACCGCCTGGTAGATGCGCACCCGCTCGCCGATGATCGCGGTCTCGCCGATCACCACGCCGGTACCGTGGTCGATGAAGAAGCTCTTGCCGATCTGCGCCCCAGGGTGGATGTCGATGCCAGTGGCCGAGTGGGCGATTTCCGAGCTGATCCGCGCCAGCAATGGCAGCCCGGCCCCATACAGATGGTGCGCCAGCCGGTGATGGATCACCGCCAGGATGCCCGGGTAGCACAGCAGCACTTCGTCGACGCTGCGGGCCGCCGGATCACCGTGGTAAGCGGCCAGCACGTCGGTATCGAGCAATACGCGCAGGCCGGGCAGGGCCAGGGCGAAATCCTGGATCAGGCGAATCGCCCGGGCATTGACGTCGGCATCGCTTTCACCGTTCTGCCGGGCCACGTAGCGCAGCTCCAGGCGCGCCTGGGCCAGCAAGGCGTTGAGCGCCGCGTCCAGGGTATGGCCGACGTAGAAATCCTCGCTCTCCTCGCGCAGGTCCACCGGCCCCAGGCGCATGGGGAACAGGGCGCCGCACAGGGCCTCGAGGATCTCCGCCATGGCCGCCCGCGACGGCAGCTCGCGGCCCCCCTGCTCGCCGCTGACCCGACCGTTGCGGCTACGCCACTGATCACGGGCATCGCGCAGTTGACCGACGATGGTCTGCAATTGCCAATGGCTGGAACGCTCGCTCACGATAAGACTCCTAGACTCGGGCGGCCGGACTGTCAGGCCGCGCAAACGGCGATCACTTTACGCCCGGACACGACCACCCTTAAGAACTAATTGTGCGCACATAAGCATTTTTTGGCATAAGCGATCGGCGGTTGCCCGGCCAAATATCGCTGCCTATAGTCGATGCACCTTCCCTGTTCCGTGCGGACTCATGATCAAACAACAGCTCGCCCGTTTCGACCGCCTCGACCTGCTCGGCCACGCCACCGCCCTGGAAAAGCTCCAACGCCTGTCGGCCTGGACCGGCCGCGACATCTACATCAAGCGCGACGACACCACGCCCCTGGCCATGGGCGGCAACAAGCTGCGCAAGCTCGAATACCTGGCGGCCGATGCCCTGGCCCAGGGTGCCGACACCCTGGTCACCGCCGGGGCCATCCAGTCCAACCACGTACGCCAGACCGCGGCCCTGGCCGCCCAACTGGGCCTGGGTTGCGTCGCCCTGCTGGAGAACCCCATCGGCACCGACGATGCCAACTACCTGGGCAACGGCAACCGCCTGCTGCTGGAACTGTTCGATGCCAAGGTCGAGCGGGTGGACAACCTCGACCAGGCCGACGAGCAGCTCCAGGCCCTGGCAGAGCGCCTGCGCAGCAACGGCAAGAAGCCCTACCTGGTGCCCATCGGCGGCTCCAACGCCCTCGGTGCCCTGGGCTACGTGCGCGCCGGCCTGGAGCTGGCGCAACAGATCGAGGACAGCGGCCTGCGCTTTGCCGCCGTGGTCCTGGCCTCTGGCAGCGCCGGCACCCACAGCGGCCTGGCCCTGGGCCTGAGCGAAGCCTTGCCGCAACTGCCGGTGATCGGCGTCACCGTCTCGCGCACCGAGGAAGACCAGCGGCCCAAGGTCCAGGGTTTGGCCGAGCGCACCGCCGAACTGCTGGGCGTGTCGTTGCCGCCGAGCTTCAACGTGCAACTGTGGGACGAATATTTCGCCCCGCGCTACGGCGAGCCCAATGCCGGCACCCTGGCCGCGATCAAGCTCCTGGCCAGCCAGGAGGGCTTGCTGCTGGACCCGGTCTATACCGGCAAGGCCATGGCCGGCCTGCTGGACGGCATCGGCCGCCAGCGATTCGACGAGGGTCCGATCCTGTTCCTGCACACCGGC
>NZ_JBJJLO010000014.1:0-81020 GCF_046230915.1 Pseudomonas sp. KCJK8993 | reverse complement strand
CGGCTGCACCCGCTCAGCCCGGGCGGACGGCGTGAACAACCCGAGGGATGCGGCGTTGGCGGACCAACTGCTGCACGGCCTGCTCAAGAGCTTCGCCCTGTGGCCCCAGGTCAGCCTCGGCCACCCGCCCCTGACCCCGGACATGCAATCGCAGGTCGTCGAATCGGCCCTCGACATGTTCCTCGGCCACTACCAGGCCTGAATACCCCCGTCCTGCCTCCCTGGCCCGCTACAACCTGCATCCAGCACGCAGAAATGGCTTGGAAGGACACTGATTATTGTCCCTGGAATGACTGACAATATTCGCCGGACTGATCCGACAAGCGGCCAAGCCGCGGGAGCACCGGCACGGTGCTCCACCACAGAACCTGGTGCAGGAATACATGGAAAATCAACGCGGCAAAGGGCTGTCATTTGCCCGGCGCATCTATCGACCAAGGATCATAGGTCTAGGCATCGGCGGCATCAGTGTCTTCGCCGCAATCCAGCCCCTGGCACCAGCGGACTGGGTCTGGGCCCTGCTGCTGTTCCATGGCCTGCTCTGGCCCCACCTGGCTTGCCAGCTTTCCACCCGGTCGGCCTTTCCCTACCAGGCGGAGCGCCGCAACATGCTGTACGACTCGCTGCTCGGCGGTTTCTGGGCGGCCACCATGCAATTCAACCCGCTGCCGACGGTGACCATCCTGTCGATGATGGCCATGAACAACGTGGCTGCTGGAGGACTGCGCCTGTTCATTCGCGGCAGCCTGGCCCAGTGCGGCGGAATACTGCTGTCCTGGGCCCTGTTCGGCGCCAGCTTCACGGCCCGGATCAGCGACCTGCAAGTCTACGCCTGCCTGCCCATGCTGACCCTCTATCCATTGGCGGTAGGCACCGTCTGCTACCGCCTGGCGATCAAGCTGTCCGATCACAAGCGGGCCCTGAGCGCCCTGAGCCGTACCGATAGCCTGACCGGCCTGCTCAACCACGGCTCCTGGAAGGACCTGCTGCACATCAAGTTCCACAAGTGCCAGCAACGACAGATCGAGGCCAGCATCGCCTTGATCGACATCGACCATTTCAAGACGATCAACGACACCTATGGCCACATCGTCGGCGATGCAGTGCTGCGCCACCTGAGCAACCAACTGCGGTGCAACCTGCGCCATGACGACCTCGCGGGGCGCTATGGCGGCGACGAGTTCTGCGTGATCCTGCCGCGCATGGGCCTCCCGCAGGCGGTGGAGGTCATGGATCGCCTGCGCCGGGTCTTCAATCAGTACCGGCATCCGCACATCGAAGACTTGAAGGTCAGCCTGAGCATCGGCCTGGCGGCGTTCGACGCCGGCTTCAAGGATCCGTCGGCCTGGCTGCATGCCGCGGACCAGGCGCTGTACCAAGCCAAGAACAACGGCCGCAACCGGACCGCCAGCAACGATGACGGGGATCGCCTATCCCAGGCGCAAATGGCATAAGAGCTTGAAAAACCTATACAAAAAGGAAGTAAAAAATATTTTTGTACAGGTTTATTTGGATTTTCCAGCGCCAATGCCATCATAATGCCGCCACTTCGCGACAGCGCTCGCCTTTCCTGTGCAGCGCTGCGGCTACAACCGTTAGCCAGGCCAAGCCAACTAAATCGACTCACAGCCAATACGTATCTACCTGATGCGACCACCGGCGCTCACCCGATGCGCCGCCCCGCATCAGCACTGTGAGTTTTTCTGTCAGCCATGGAACGCTGGCATTGAGCAGATAATGTCGGATGTCAGGGAGCATTCGGCGTACCGGCGCACTCATAGGGACCGACGCAACGTTTTTCCCACAGAGCACCAGCCCACATGCTATTCAACCGCCACAACAAGACCATCGATTCCCTGAACCGGACCATCGCCGAACAAACCCGCATGCTGGACGCCATCGACCGTTCCATGGCGGTGATCGAGTTCGACCTCCACGGCAGCGTGCTGCGGGCCAACGACAACTTCCTCAAGACCTTGGGTTATCGCCAAGACCAGGTCCTGGGCCAATCCCACAGGCTGTTCTGTACGGCCGAATATGCCCGCAGCAGCGACTACCAGAAGCTATGGAGCCGACTGCGCGATGGCCATTTCGAATCCGGCACCTTCGAGCGCCTGAACAGCGATGGCCGCAGCCTGTGGCTGGAAGCCAGCTACAACCCTATCCGCGATGAAGCCGGCAAGGTCTACAAGGTGGTCAAGTACGCCCTGGATGTCACCGCCAGGATCCAGGAGCAAGTCGAGGCCCGGAACAAGCTGGACGCTATCGACCGGGCCATGGCGGTGATCGAATTCAACCTCGACGGCACCATCCTCGACGCCAACGCCAATTTTCTCGGGCGCCTGGGCTACAGCCTCGGCGAGATCAAGGGCAAGCATCACCGGATGTTCTGCAAGCCGGAACTGGCCAACAGCAGCAGCTACCAGGACTTCTGGAACCGCCTGAACCAGGGCCAGTTCATCAATGGCCGCTTCGAACGCACCGACAAACACGGCCGCACCCTGTGGCTTGAGGCCAACTACAACCCGGTGTACGACGCCGCCGGGCGCCTGTGCAAGGTGGTCAAGTACGCCGCCGACGTCACCGAGCAGGTGGAAAAACACGAGCGCGATGCACAGAGCGCGGCCCAGGCTTACCACATCTCGGTGCAGACCCGTAAAGTCGCCGAGCAAGGCACCGGGGTGATCCAGCAGGCCGCCAGCGAAATGCGCCAGATCGCCAGCAACATCGAGGACTCCTCCTCGCAGATCGCCCGGCTCGGCGAGCGCTCGGAGCAGATCACCGCCATCGTCAACACCATCCGCGGCATCGCCGACCAGACCAACCTGCTGGCGCTCAACGCCGCCATCGAGGCCGCCCGGGCCGGCGAGCAAGGGCGCGGCTTCGCCGTAGTCGCCGATGAAGTTCGCCAACTGGCGGCCCGCACCAGCGGCTCGACGGCGGAAATCTCCAACATGATCGACATGATCCAGAACGAAACCCAGCAAGCCATCAAGAGCATGGATGGGACCCGGGAGCGGGCGACCAAGGGTGTGCAACTGGCCGACCAGGCGGGCTCCGCGATCCTGCAGATTCGCGACGGCGCCAGCGAAGCAGTGGACGCCGTGAGCGTGTTCGCCGGGGAACGCGGCGCGCTCTAAGAGAAACCGTTCCCGGCGTCGATAATGACGCCGGGAACGCCCCGCAAAGCTATAGTGGCCCGACGTTCCAACGCCTGGCGGAGGCCACCATGAGTTCCAGCGACACCCCGGAAAATACCAGCTCGAGCACCGATCACCTGCGCTTTCATCGCGCCCATGCCCACTTGGCGCCGACCTTCGGCACCGACAGTTTCGCCCTGAAGGCCGAGGCCTTCGCGCGCTTCTTCGGCACCCCGGCCTTCCTCGGCGCGCAGACCCTGGTGGTGGTGATCTGGGTCGCCCTGAACCTCAGCGGACTGACCCACTTCGATGTCTACCCCTTCATCCTCCTGAACCTGGCCTTCAGCCTGCAATCGGCCTATGCCGCGCCGCTGATCCTCCTGGCGCAGACGCGCCAGGCCGCCCGGGACAAAGCCCAGTCCGACGCCGACGCGCAACACCGCGAAGCCCTGGCCATCGCCAATAGCGAGCGCCAGGCCCAAGCCGCCCAGACCACCGCGCAACTGCTGGAATTGCTGGAGCAGAACACCCGCCTGACGGAGATGACCAAGCAGTTGACCGAGCGCATCGAGAACCTGACCAGCGAAATGCACGAGCACTTCGTGCGCAAGGCACAGCCCGGCGCCTGAGCGCCTCAGTTCCAGCGCAGGTGGCGCGCCAGCTCGTCGAACAGCGTCACCACCGAACGCAGGGCCCGACAGTCCGGCCGGGTCAGCAACCACAGGGCCGTTTCATGGCCCAGGGGTTCGCTCAAGGGCACCAGCGTCCCGTCGGCGACGAGAAAGTCCGGCAGCGCCGCGACCCCAAGCCCTGCACGCACCAGTTCCACCACCGACTGCATGCTGTTGCAGCGATAGGCCGGTTGCACCCCAGGCCACTGCTGGCGCCGCCAGGCCACCGTCGGATGGTCGGGCAGGAAGTCGTCCGGGGCGATCCACGCCAACTGCGAAAGCTCGCTGCAATCCACCCGCTGGCAGTACGCGGCACTGGCATACAAGCGATACGCCACCGCCCCCAGGCAGCGCCCCACCAGATGCTCGGGCGGCGTCGCGGTCAGCCGCACGGCGATATCCGCATCGCGCCGGCTGAGGTTGGCAAAGTCATTGGAAGTGCACAGCTCGATGACCAGAGCCGGATAGTCCGGCATGAACTGCGCCAGGGCTGGCAGCAACAAGCTGTGCAACACCGAGTCGGTGCAGGTCAGGCGCACCGTGCCGCTGATGACCTCGCCACCCCTGGCCACACCGATCCGCGCCGCCTCCAGCGCCTGTTCCGCCTGCTCGGCTTGCAGGGCCAGGGCCTGGGCCAGGCCGGTGGGCAGATAGCCGGCGCGGCTCTTGTCGAACAGTTGCTGGCCAAGCCCGGCCTCGAGCCGGCGCACGGCGCGAAACACCGTCGAGACATCGACCTTGAGCAGGGCGGCCGCGCGGGCCAGGGAGCCGCCACGGACCAGGGCCAGGATCAGCGCCAGGTCGGGATAGTCCAGTTGATAGTGCGCTGCTGCATTGATCATTTGTCAAAACGCCAATATTGATTGCACCAGCGCCAATCTATAGTGGCCACCAACCGACCACAAGCCAGCATGAGCAGAGGAGCGCCCCATGCCCGCACACCCAGCGACACCACCGATCCGCATCGCCCTGGTGGGTGATCACGATCCCCGGATCACCGCACACCAGGCCCTGCCCCTGGCCCTGGAACGAGCCGCCATCGAGACAGGCGTGCAACTGCAATACCAGTGGCTGGCTACCGAGCAGTTGCACGATGCCGGGCAGCTGGAAGGTTTCGATGGCATCTGGTGCGTACCCGGCAGCCCCTATCGCAACATGGCCGGGGCGCTGCTGGCGATCCGCGTGGCCCGGGAGAAACAGCGGCCCTTTCTCGGTACTTGCGGCGGCTTCCAGCACGCGGTGCTGGAATACGCTCGCAACGTGCTGGGCTGGACCGACGCCGAGCACGGGGAAACCGCTCCCGAGGCCGAGCGGGCGGTCCTGAGCCTGCTGAGCTGCGCCCTGGTGGAAACCCGCGATCTTATCCAGTTGCGCCCCGATAGCCGGATCGCCAGGGCCTATGGCAGCCAGAGCATCGAGGAAGGCTACCGCTGCCGCTACGGGGTCAATCCGGACTTCGCCGGCCCCCTGCTTGCCGGCGCCCTGCGTGCCAGCGGCCACGACCAGGCCGCCGAGCTGCGCGCCGTGGAGCTGGACGGCCATCCGTTCTTCGTCGCGACCTTGTTCCAACCCGAACGCGCGGCCCTCGCCGGCCACACCCCGCCCCTGGCGCGGGCCCTGCTCCAGGCCTGCCGGGAGGTTCAGCGATGATCGGCCAGACACCCGCACCGCCCTACTACGCAGTGATCTTCAGCTCCCAGCGCAATGCAGCCGATCCGGACTATGACCAGGCGGCCACACGCATGCTCGAATTGGCCCGCCAGCAGCCGGGATTTCTCGGGGTCGAATCGGCACGGGGCGCCGATGGCTTCGGAATCACCGTGTCCTACTGGACCTGCGAGGAGGCGATCCTGGCCTGGAAGCGACACGCCGAGCACAGCGCAGCCCGCGAGCGCGGTCGCAACCAGTGGTATCGCAGCTTCAGTACGCGGGTGAGCAGGGTCGAGCGAGCCTACGGCGGCGCTGAATGAACGGTCTCCCGGGGCGCCTGTCCAGGCGCTCCGGGCAGTCGCGGCGGGTCAGCCCCGGTCGCTGGAGAGCAAGCTGCGCACGGCCTGGATTTCCGGCAGGTCGCTGCGGCGCATGTACACCCGCAGGGGCTCGCTGATGTTGATCCGGTCGTCGATGTTCTGGTCCAGCAACAGCTGGATCTGCTCGCGACGCAGGCTCATGGCCTCGCCGTCGGCCCGGGTCCAGACGAACTCGCTGGCCGGGACTATGGCGTCGTCGGCCACGTCCATGCCGAAGGAGTCTTCGCTGAAACGCACGATGTAGCGGCCAGTCTTGTGATTGAAACCGACAAAACCCTTGAGCTGGTCGGCGGCCTGGCAAATGAGTTCGGAGGTGATGCTCATGGTAAACCTCGCTATGGGTCCCGCAGGACGGGGGATCGATGGTCTACACGCGAGGCAAGGAACAGCAGTGTTTTCTGGCTTCCCTCTGCTGGGGAAACTGCGGCGTCCAAGAGTACTGCAAAGCGCCGGAAAAAACCCGGGACCTGCGCAACTGCTCGCTCGATGTCGCTCTGGCGATAGCACAAGCGTCATCGAGTTGTTAAAAGATAGCGACTCGTCCCCGCCCCCACGAAAGGATTTCGAGCATGCCCAGCCCCTTCCACTCCAGAACGCTGATGCTGGGCCTGATGCTCGCCTGCGGCCTGGCCCAGGCCGCGGAACCGGCCGATCCCGAGGCCCTGGCCGCGCGCCTGGGTATTGCACGGCCAGCGGTCATCGCCCACCGCGGGGCTTCTTTCGATGCCCCCGAATCCACCGCCGCCGCCTATATAGTGGCTCGCGACCTGGGGGCCGATTACCTGGAGATGGATCTGCAGCGCAGCAAGGATGGTGTGCTGTTCGCCCTGCATGACAACAACCTGCAACGCACCACCGACGTCGCGCAGAAATTCCCCGAGCGCAAGGACCGCCCGGCCAACGCCTTCACCATGGCCGAGCTGAAGACCCTGGACGCCGGCAGCTGGTTCAACCAGGCCCATCCTGATCGCGCCCGGCCGGGCTTCGCCGGCCTGCAGATCCTCACCCTGGATGAAATCATCGATATCGCCCAGGGCAGTTCGGTGCACAAGCCCGGCCTCTACATCGAGACCAAGGAACCCCAGTTGTTCCCGGGCATCGAGCACGACCTCAAGGAAAAACTCCAGGCTCGCGGCTGGCTGGGCCCGGCCGGCTCGCCCCTGGCCAAGAGCGACCTGGCAGCAGGCCAGGGCAAGGGCCAGGTGGTGCTGCAAACCTTCGACAAGCACAGCCTGGAACTGCTGCACCAGGAAATGCCCCAGGTGCCCAAGGTGCTGTTGCTGTGGCTCGCGCCTGGCAGCATCGAGCCGGCTTCCGGACAGAGCTTTGCCAGCAGCGGTGAAACCGACAAGGCGGCCTTCTATGCCCGCCAGCAACCCCGGGACCAGGCCGAGTTCAAGCGCTGGGTCGACTTCGCCAAGGCCCGGGGCGCCATCGGCACCGGCCCTTCGGCAGCCCTCACCGGCGGTGGCGAACAGAGCTACGCCGACCTGGTGCAGCCGTGGATGAACCAGTACACCCACGATCAGGGGCTGCTGGTGCATGTCTACACGGTGGACGAGCCAGTGGACTTCCAGAAGGTGATGCATGCCGGCGTCGATGGCATCTTCACCAACCGCAGCGACCAGTTGCTCAAGTACTTCCAGCGCCCGGCCGGCACCAGTGTCGTCCGCCTGCTGGAAGCCAGCGGCTACTGAATGGACGACTCCCGCTGGCAGGGCGAACTCTGGCTGGGTCGTGACTTCGGCCTGGTCCACGGGTTCATGGGGCGTACCGCGCCCCATGCCCACTACGCCCATCAACTGATCATCGCCCCCGGGCAGCCGGTCACCGTGGAGCTCGATGGTGTTCGCCACAGCGGTCACTACCTGATGATCCAGGCCCTGTGCCGCCACGCCATCGTCGAAGCTCCCGAAGCGGCGTTCACGGTCTATGCCGAACCGCTGTCGATCGATGCGCGGGACCTGCACCAGAGCGTCAGCGAGGTGACACCCGGCTTGTCCGAACTGGAGGCCGCGCTACGCGCCTGCCCGCGCCAGCCCATGGTCGACCGGCGCATAGAGCGGGCGTTGCAGGCCCTGGACGCGGCCCTGGACGGCAAGGTGGCGGCCGCGCAATTGGCGGCCCAGGCCAACCTGTCCCTGAGCCAGCTGGAGCGCTTGTTCGCTCGCGACGTGGGCCTGCCGGTACGCCGCCTGGTGCTGTGGCGACGCCTGCGCCTGGCCATGGCCCTGATGCTTGAGGGCCAGGCCATGACCCAGGCGGCCCACGGCGCCGGGTTCGCCGACGCCGCGCACTTCTCCCGGACCTTGAAAGCACTGTTCGGCGTCACCGCCGGCCAGGCCCTCAAGCCTCTCAGGCCCCGCCTGTTGGCTTGACCTGCCGGCGCAGGGCTTGCGGCACCTTGGGCTCGGCGCTGTAGCGCTGGACCTTGAAGGGTTCCAGCAGTTGCCGCCAGTAGCCCGCCGGGTAGTCCGGACGGCTGCCGATGCCCAGGTCTCCCGGACGCATCGGGTAATCATGCCGGTAGAACGTGGTACCCAGCAGCCAATCCCACAGGTTGAAGAACAGGCCGAAGTTCACATCCCCGGCACGTCCGTACTTCATATGGTGGAAGCGGTGCACCGGGGCCCAGGCGAACACCAGGCGCAGGACGCCAAGACGCATGTCGACATTGGAATGCTGCAACAACAGCTGGATCGCGATGGCCAGGGCCAGCAACTGGGCCACCGGCAGCGGGATGCCCAGCATCAGCAACGGCAACAGCCCTGCCGAGGCTTCGAGCAACTGGTGCAAGGGGTGCTTGAGCAGGCCGTTGAAGCCATACATGCGCTGTACGCTGTGGTGCACCGCATGCAGGCGCCACAGCCAGGCCCAACGGTGACTGGCATAGTGCGCCAGGGTGATCCCGCAATCGGCCACGGTAACCGCCAGCAACAGCTGTCCCCAGAGCGGCCAGTCCCGAGGCCACAAGCCATCGTGAGCCAGCAGCGCCGCTAGCCCCGGCAGCACCAGCAGGCCGATGGCATTCAAGCCTTCGTTGACCACGGCGTGCAGGCAGTCGCGCAACCGGTCCCCATGGGAGCGGTTCCAGGCGGGCTCGTAAGGCAAGCCCCACTCCGCCAGGAACGACACGCCAAGAGCCCCCAGGAACAACCAGGGCAGGCCCGCCGCCGAGCCACCCGCGCTGCCCATCCACCAGATACCGGCGCCGATGAAGCCACCGAAGAACAGCGGTCCATACAACCACCCAAGCATTCGTTTCATCCGTCTTGTCTCCATCGATAAGGAGACAGCAGCTTGCCGGCCAGCCAGGCCGCAGGCTTGAACAAACGGCGCAATCGGTGGCGGGAATTAAGGGTGAATTAAGTTGCGCTGGCTAACCTGTGCCTATCCAAACCCATCACCCCCGAGGAATCATCCATGAGCAAATTCTCCGTGCTGCTGGCCGCCACCGCCCTGACCTTGGGCGCCGGCCTGGCCCAGGCCGATGTCCGTCCGGACCTGATCCCGGGCCTGCTCAAGTCGGGCGCCGTCATGGACCTGGAGAAACTCAACCAGGCCGCCCTGGCCCAGCATCCCGGCACCAGCGCCGCCAATATCACCGACACCGAGCTGGAACAGACCGCCAGCGGCGCCTACGTCTACCAGGTGGAATTGCGTGACAGCAAAGGCATCGAGTGGGATGTGGACCTGGATGCCAAGACCGGCAAGATCCTGGCCAACCAGCAAGACCAGTAACCGGCAGATAGCACCAGGCCGCGCCTCTACAAGGGGCGCGGCCTTGTATTTTGCGGGTCCCGGGATCAGGCGCTCAGGCGCGCCGTGACCTCGTTCAGCTGGCCCGACAGGGCATGCAGGTTGCGGCTCGCCGCCTCGGTACGCTGAACGTTGTCCAGGTTGGTGCTGGCGATGGCGGTGATCTCGGTCAGGTTGCGCGAGATGTCCTCGGCCACCGAGGTCTGCTCCTCGGCGGCGGTGGCGATCTGCCGGTTCATGTCGCGAATCGCTTCCACCGCCTGGGTGATGCGCTCGAGCATGGCCCCGGCCTCGGTCACCTGTTGCACGCTCTGTTCGCTGCGCGACTGACCGCTCTCGATGGCATGGGCGGCATCCACCGCGCCGGTCTGCACGGTCTGGATGATCTGGTTGATCTCCGTAATCGAAGCCGCGGTACGCTGGGCCAGGCTGCGTACTTCATCGGCGACCACGGCGAAACCGCGTCCCGCCTCGCCGGCCCGGGCCGCTTCGATGGCCGCGTTGAGGGCCAGCAGGTTGGTCTGCTCGGCGATGCCCTGGATCACTTCCAACACCTTGCCGATCCTGCCGCTGTCGGCTTCCAGGCGACGGATCACGGTCGCGGTATTGGCGATCTCGCCACGCATCTGGGTGATGCTGTCGATGGTGCTCTGCATCACCTGCTCGCCCTGCTGCGCCGACTGGTCGGCATCGTCCGCGGCCCGGGCGGCATCGGCGGCATGGCGCGCGACTTCCTGGGCGGTGGCGGACATCTCGTTCATCGCCGTGGCCACCTGGTCGGTGCGGCTGAACTGGTCGTTGGTGCCCTGGGACATCAAGGTCGCAATGGAGTTGAGCTCGCCACTGGAAGTATCCAGGTCCGAGGCACTGCGCTGCAGGCTGGTGAAGGTCTGGGCGAGGAAGTCGCGCAGGGTATTGGCGGCGGCCGCCAGCTTGCCCAGCTCGTCCTGGCGAGTGTTGTCCACCCGCTGGGAGAACTGGCCACGGCTGAGCTGGGCCACGTAGTCGATCAACTGGCGGATCGGCTCCACCAGGCTACGGTTGACCAGCCACAGGCTGAGCAGGCCGATCAGCAAGCCGGAAATGAGCATCACCAGGATACCCAGCCACACCGTGCGATCGGCGGCCAAGCTGATCTGTTGCGACTGCTGCTGGCCCTGCTTGCGCAGCTCGACCACCAGCTCGCTCATCTGCTCGCTGGCGGCACGGTCGAAGCCCTTCACCGCAGCATCGCCGGCACTCGGATCGGCACCGCCGGCCACATAGGCATCACGGGCCTTCTGGTAGGCCTGGCCAAGGGCCAGATGCTCCTGGGCCAAACGCTGGACCCGGCTCTTGAGCGAGGCATCCAGGCCGGGGATCTGTACCAACTCGCCAAGGATGTTCTGCACGTCGCGCTGGCGATCCTCGAACTGTTGCCAGTACTTGTTCATTTCCTGGGGCTGCTTGCCTCGCAGCAGCACGTTCTTCCACTCCTGCACCTGGATCTTGAACTGCAGGTTGGCCTCGTCGATCAGTTGCGAACTATGCAGCGGGCCTTCGATCAGCTCGCGGTAGTTCTGCACGCCATTGGACAGCAATTGAAAGCACGCCAGGGCGATCAACAGCATCGCCAACAGGCTGCCACTCAGCAGGGCAAGAATTTGCCCCCTCAGGGATTTTTGCAAAAACATCGAGAAGATCTCATGGCAGGGATGGAACAGGCCCGGTAAGGCATGCGTAAGTCCGAACGTCCCTGTCGGGCGCATTCGAGACGGCTCGAATGCGTGTGGCATGTGAGCATGATCGGCATCGACGGCACATTCTTGAGAGCCGCCGACCATCGGTATGACGCGGCGCATCATGGACTTTCAATTGTCACAAAATCGTCAAGAAGCATTGCCATGATGTGGCTCAAGTGAACCTGTGAAACCTGCGCGGGCACAGCCCCTCCTGCGAGCCCCCATGAACCACAGCATCGACCAGAGTCACCGCGATTCCGATCTGTTTGGCCTGCTCTACGGCTACCGCTTCCGCCCCGGCGAACGGGGTCGCGAACTGGATTCGGCCAAGGCCCTGCAAGCCCTGCAATCGGCCGAACACCCGGATGAATTTCTCTGGCTGCACCTGAACCTGGCCCATGCCGCTTGCGAGCGCTGGATGCAGGCCCACCTGCAACTGCCCGATGAATTCTTCGAAGCACTGCATGAAGGCTCGCGCTCGACCCGCATCGAGCATGTGGACTCGGCCCTGCTGGCGGTGGTCAACGACGTGGTGTTCAACTTCAGCAGCATGCTGTCCTCGGACATCTCCACCCTGTGGGTCTGCGTGCGCAGCAACCTGATCATCAGCGCCCGCCTGCAACCCCTGCATTCGGTGGACAAGCTGCGTTCCTCGGTCAAGGCCGGAGAGCACTTCCGCTCGCCCCTGGAACTGCTGGTGCACCTGCTACGGGACCAGGGCGAGGTGCTGACCCAGATCGTGCGCAAGACCAGCCTCAGCGTCGACCAGATCGAAGACCAGTTGCTGGCGGCCAGGGTCTCGGCCAACCGCGCCGAGCTGGGAGCCATGCGCCGGGTTCTGGTACGCCTGCAACGGCTGCTGGCCCTGGAGCCGGGTTCGCTGCTACGGCTGCTCAACCGGCCGCCGCAGTGGTTGCAGAAGGACGACGTCAAGGAGCTGCGCAAGTCCACCGAGGAATTCGCCCTGATCATCAGCGACCTCACGGCCCTGGGAGAGCGGATCAAGCTGCTGCAGGAGGAAATCGCCGCCAACCTCAACGAGCAGAGCAACCGCACCCTGTTCACCCTGACCGTGGTCACGGTGCTGGCCCTGCCGATCAACATCATCGCCGGCTTCTTCGGCATGAACGTCGGCGGCATTCCCTTCTCCGGCGATCCGGAAGGCTTCTGGATCCTGGTGGCGCTGGTGGCCACCTTCACCCTGATCGCCGGACGCTGGGCCTTCCGCAAACGCCAGGACTACTGAGCCTGCGGTCACAGCCTCGCTGGCGCTCGACAGCGGCTACAGGCGCCATGGATCGGTGATGCACGCAGACCTCGCCTCGTGTAGCCGCTGCCGCAGGCTGCGTACGGCTCGGCACGAGTCGCCAGGGTGGGCAAACGGATCAACGGGCCAGGGCCAGTCAATTGCACAAACCATGACCTGGGGCAGTCTGCCTGTAACATTCGGCAACGATCATGGAAGCCATTCCTTCCAGCCACAGGATTGTCCAGCAATGGCCACCCCTTCCCTGACCGTCGCCTCCCCCAGCGTCGACGCCAAACCACAACTGGATAAGAAACCCGGTCCCTTCACCCTGGTGGTGTTCTTCGCCGTATTGGCCCTGGGCCTGTTGTTCACCGCCTACAGCCTGATGCACGACATGCACGAACTGGGCACCACGGTCACCACCTGGACCCCGTTCCTGCTGCTCGGCGTCGCGCTGCTGATCGCCCTGGGCTTCGAATTCGTCAACGGCTTCCACGACACCGCCAACGCGGTGGCCACGGTGATCTACACCCATTCATTGCCGCCGCAGTTCGCGGTGGTCTGGTCCGGCCTGTTCAACTTCCTCGGGGTGCTGCTGTCCAGTGGCGCGGTGGCCTTCGGCATCATCGCCCTGCTGCCGGTGGAGCTGATCCTGCAGGTGGGATCCTCCGCCGGCTTCGCCATGATCTTCGCCCTGCTGATCGCCGCCATCCTGTGGAATCTCGGCACCTGGTGGCTGGGCCTGCCGGCCTCGTCGTCCCATACGCTGATCGGCTCGATCATCGGCGTCGGCGTGGCCAACGCCCTGATGCATGGCCGCGACGGCACCAGCGGCGTGGACTGGAGCCAGGCCACCAAGGTCGGCTACGCCTTGCTGTTCTCGCCACTGATCGGCTTCGTGTTCGCCGCCCTGCTATTGCTGGCCCTGCGCCTGTTCGTCAAGAACCGCGCGCTGTACAAGGCGCCCAAGGGTGACACCCCGCCACCGTGGTGGATTCGCGGGCTGCTGATCCTGACCTGCACCGGGGTGTCGTTCGCCCACGGTTCCAACGACGGCCAGAAAGGCATGGGCCTGATCATGCTGATCCTGGTGGGCACCCTGCCCATGGCCTACGCCCTGAACCGCACCATGCCCGCCGACCAGGCCCTGCAATTCGCCGCCGTGGCCGAAGTCACCCAGCAAGCCCTGGCCAAGAGCTCCCCACAGGCGGCACCGACCGATCCTCGCGCGGTACTCGCGCAATACATGCGCAGCAAGGAGGCCACGCCCGAGCTGGTTCCGGCCCTGGCCGCCCTGGCCGGTACCATTGGCAATGAAGTGAAGGGTTACGGCTCGCTGTCCAAGGTTCCGGCCGAAGCCATGGGCAACGTGCGCAATGACATGTACCTGACCAGTGAAACCATCCGCCTGATGGACAAGAACCAGATCGGCCATTTCGACCAGGACACCCGCGACAAGCTGCAACTGTTCAAGCAGCAGATCGACAACGCCACGCGCTTCATCCCGTTGTGGGTGAAGATCGCGGTGGCCATCGCCCTCGGCCTGGGCACCATGGTCGGCTGGAAACGCATCGTGGTGACCGTTGGCGAGAAGATCGGCAAGACCCACCTGACCTACGCCCAGGGCGCCTCGGCGGAGACCGTGGCGATGCTGACCATCGGCGCGGCGGACATGTTCGGCCTGCCGGTGTCCACCACCCACGTGCTGTCCTCGGGGGTGGCCGGGACCATGGTGGCCAACGGCGGCGGCTTGCAGATGCGCACCATCCGCAACCTGGCCATGGCCTGGGTGCTGACCCTGCCGGCGGCGATCCTGCTCTCCGGCAGCCTGTATTGGCTGTTCACCCGGCTGTTCTAGCCAGCAGTCCCCCACGGCTCGTGCCGAGCCGTGCGCAGCCTGCGGCAGCGGCTACACGATGCGTGAGCCGCCACGGACGGAGATCAGGACGCAAACAGCTTGCTCAGGCAAGCCAGTTTCTTCTTGTAGGAACGCCGGGCCTCCAGCGCCTCTTCCAGGGTCACCGGAATAAAGCGCGCCTTCTGGTTAGGCTGCATCTGCCCCACCAGGTCCAGGTCGGCGCTGATCACCGTGCCGATCATCGCGTAGCCACCACCGGACACCGCATCCCGATGCAGGACGATGGGCTCCAGCCCCGCCGGCACCTGGATCGAACCGATGGGATAACAACTGTCGACGATGTTCGACGGATCGGAGCCGGCACCGAACGGTTGCTCCCGGGGCTGGAAGCCCAGGGCACTGCCACCCTTGAAGCGATAGCCGATGCGATCCGCCTCCGAGCCCACGGTCCAGGGCTCGGCGAAGAAGCTCGCCTTGGCCCCCTCGTTCAGGCGTTCGTAATAGAGCCCCGGCACCACCCGCAGGCTGACCTCGCCCCCCAGGGACTGGCGCAGCGCCATGGGCAGGCTGGCCCCCGCTCGACTCTTGCCACTGGCGGCACCCACCGGCAACTCGTCGCCGGCCGCCAAGCGCCGCCCCTGGAAACCGCCCAGGGCGCCCAGGGCATAGGTGGAACGGCTGCCGAGCACCAGCGGCACGTCGATGCCACCGGCCACCGCCAGGTAGGCGCGGGCCCCGGCCTTGGGGAAGTCGAAACGCAGCACTTGCCCGGCCTTGACCGCAAACGCGGTATCCAGGTGCCTGTCCACGCCATCGAGCTTGGGCGTCATGTGCGCACCACAGACCGCCACCAGCGCATCGACAGTGAACTCAAGCTCCGGCCCGAGCAAGGTGCACTCCAGGCCCGCGGCGCCTGCCGGGTTGCCCACCAGTTGGTTGGCGGCGCTCAGGGCGTACTGGTCCAGGGCCCCGGACGGCGGGATGCCCAGGTGATAGAAGCCCTCGCGGCCCAGGTCCTGTACCGACGTGGCCAGGCCCGGTTTGATGACCTTGATCATGCCAACACCTCCTGCAGCGACTTGGGATAACCGACCGGGTCGGCGAGAAAGGCATCCAGGGAGAACTCCACCTCACGGATGCGCAGGTCGAAGCGCCCGGCCTCCACCTCGGCCACCGCGTGGTCATAGGCCTCGCGGTCGATGGGCTTGAACTGCACGATGTCCCCCGGGCGGAAGAACACCATGTGCTGCTTGAGGTAGGCCAGTTGCTGCTGCGGGTCGTAGATCGGTGCCGGGGTCACGCCGAACATCTGGTAGCCACCGGCGCCGCGCACCGAGTAGATGCAGCCGAAGCAGCCGCCATGGCCCAGGGTCAGCTTCGGCGTGTCGGTGCGCGGCCGCAGGTACTTGGGCACCTGTAACTGGCGCTCGCGCTCGACCATCTGGAACATGAACGGCAGGCCGGCGACGAAACCCACCATGGAGACGAACCAGGGGGCGCCACTGTGGGCAGCGATGAAGGCGTCGACATCCGCCAGGCCATTGATCCGCGCCGCGTATTCGAGGTCGGTGGCGTCCGGGTCCTGGTGCCGGTCGCGAAAACGCATCAGGGTTTCATGGGTCCAGGGGTCGTTGTACAGCACCGGGATCTCGATGATCCGCGTGTGCAGGCTGCGCTCGGCCACGGCGCCGGCCTCAGCCTCGCGCACGGCCTCCAGCAGGGCCTGGGGCGCGATGCGATCCGGATCGAAACGAATCTGGAACGAGGCATTGGCCAGGCATACGTCCAGCACCCCATCCAGGGCCAGGCGCTCCACCGCGCGGGTGACCGCCATGCCCTTGAAGAAAGCCTCCAGGGACATGCTGTCGCTGACTTCGGCGAACAGGTGCTCGTCGGCACCAAAGCTGTAGCGAATCGGTTGGTTCATGCGACACCTCCGGCACGGCGCCCGGCCAGCCAGGTTTCCAGGGTTGCGGTATGGAAGTCCGCGCCCGCCAGCCAAGGCTCGGCCAGCAGCTCGCGATGCAGGGTCAAGGTACTGGCCATGCCAGTCAAGGTCGTTTGCTCCACGGCCGCCCGCGCCCGAGCCAGGGCTTGCTCGCGGTCGGCGCCATGGACGATCAGCTTGGCCAGCAGCGAGTCGTAGTAAGGCGGCACGGCATACCCCGGATACAGGTGGCTATCGACCCGCAGCCCCGGCCCTTGCGGCCAGGACAACTCCTGGACCTGGCCCGGGCTGGGGAAGAAGTCCCGCGCCGGGTCCTCGGCGTTCAGGCGCATCTGCAGGGCGGCGCCATTGAGGTGGATATCTTCCTGGCGCAGAACCAGCGGTTCGCCACCGGCGATGCGCAACATGGCCTGGACCAGGTCGACACCGGTGATCAGCTCGCTGATGGGATGTTCCACCTGGATGCGAGTGTTCATCTCGATGAAGAAGAACTCGCCGGTGCTGTCGTCATACAGGTACTCCAGGGTGCCGGCGCCCTGGTAGCCCAGGGCCTCGGTGAGGCGCACCGCACTGCTGCACAACCGCTCGCGCTGGGCGGCATCGAGCACCGGCGACGGCGCCTCCTCGAAGATCTTCTGCCGCCGCCGTTGCAACGAGCATTCACGTTCGAACAGGTGCACCGCACGCTTGCCGTCGCCCAGCACCTGGACCTCGATATGCCGGGCCCGGCCAATGAACCGCTCCAGGTACAGGGCGCCATTGCCGAACGCCGCCTGCGCCTCGCGCTGTGCCCGGGGAAACTCCTCGGCCAGTTGCGCCGCATCCTCGGCCAGGCGAATACCCCGCCCGCCGCCACCGGCCGATGCCTTGATCAGCAATGGAAAACCCACCGCCTGCGCCGCTTGCAACGCAGCTGGCAGGTCGAACAGTTCGCCGGGCGAACCGGGCACCACCGGCACCCCGGCGGCCTGGGCGGTACGCCGGGCCTCGGCCTTGTCGCCCATACGGCGGATGGTCCGCGCATCGGGGCCGACGAAGATCGCCCCGGCCTGGACCACCGCCTCGGCGAACTCGGCATTTTCCGAAAGAAAGCCATAGCCCGGGTGCACGGCATTGGCGCCGCTGGCCTTGAGGGCTGCCAGCAGGGCCTGGATGTTCAGGTAACTCTTGTCGGCCCGGGCCGGGCCGATGATCTGCACTTCGTCGGCCAGGCGCGCGGCCATGGAATCGGCGTCCGCCTCGCTGCAGGCAGCGACGGTGGGAATGCCCAGGGCCTTGGCCGCGCGAATGATGCGCACGGCGATCTCGCCACGGTTGGCGACCAGCAGCTTGCGAATGGATTCGGTCATGGGACGGCCCTCACTCGACCAGGGTCGCGACGACCTGGCCCGGTTCCACCGGGTCACCGTCCTCGACCAGGAAAGCGCCGACCTGGCCAGCGCTGCCGGCGGTGAGCTCGGAAAACTGCTTCATGACTTCGATCAGGCCGATCACGGTATCGGCGCTGACACTGTCGCCGACCTCGACGAAAGGCGCCGAGTCGGGCGTGGCCTTGCGGTAGAAAGTGCCCGGCAAGGGGGTGATGACGTTGTATTCGGCCATGTCTGTTTCTCTTGGAATAGTTGTCGAAAGGCAGGCAAAAAAAGCAAAACCGCTTGCAGTCGCATCGATGCGCGAGCTTTGGCGGGCAACGCCTCAGCGCGGTGCTCGCACCTGGATGCCGGCCAGGTCCAGCGCTGCGCGGGTGGCTTCCACCAGGTCCAGGGCACCCGGGGTGTCGCTGTGCAGGCAGATGGAATCGAACTCGATGGCCAGGTCCTCGCCCTCCACGGTGCGGACCAGCCCCTGCTGGCAAGCGCGCAGGACCTTGGCGGCCACCTCATGGGGATCCAGGACCCGCACCCGGCGGGTGAAGACGATGGAGCCGCTGAGGTCGTAATCGCGATCGGCGTAGAACTCGCGGATCACCGGTTGCCCCAGCTCCTGGGCGATCCGGCAGATCACCGAGCCGGGCATGCAATACAGCAGCAGTTCGGGCTCGAGTGTCTGCAGGTTCTGCACCAGCAGCCGCGCCGCCTCCTCGTCCCGGGCCAGGTGCATGTACAGCGCGCCATGGGGCTTGATGTGCTGCAACTTAAGGCCCTGGACCCGGGCCAGCTCACGCAGGGCGCCCAGTTGGTAGAGCATGTCGTCCACCAGCTCCTGGGCCGGGGCGTTGATGTGGCGCCGGCCGAACCCCACCAGGTCGCGAAAGCCCGGGTGGGCCCCGATGGCCACGCCCCGCAGCCGGGCCTGCTCGATGGTACGGCGCATGGTGCCGGGGTCGCCGGCATGAAAGCCGGTGGCGATGTTGGCCGAGCTGATGAAGCCCATCAGCTCGTTGTCGACGCCATCGCCGATGGTCCACGGGCCAAAGCTCTCGCCCATGTCCGAATTGAAATCCACTGCCTGCATCACTGTTGCTCCAACGTTCGTGACTTCGTGCGCTGGACGTTAGAGCGGCCTTGACCCCTTGGGAAGATCTATTATCAGATAGAGCTTGTTCTGAAAATCAGATACATGGACGGATAGAAATGTCGTTGACCCTGCGCCAGGTGCGTTACTTCGTGGCCACTGCCGAGATCGGCCAGATCTCCCAGGCGGCGATCCACCTGAACATTTCCCAATCGGCGGTGACCACGGCAATCAAGGAACTGGAAGCGCTGCTCGCCGTGCAGCTGTTCGTGCGTTCGGCCCAGGGCATGAGCCTGACCGATGCCGGCCGGCACTTCCTCAACCGCGCCTACGTGATCCTGCGCAGCGTCGACGACGCGCTCAACAGCCCGCTACCCGACTACCGTGCCAGCGGCACCCTGCACCTGGCCGCCAGCTACACGGTGATCGGCTACTTCCTGCCGCACCATCTGCAGCGCCTGGGGCACTGGCACCCGGACGTCACCATCGAACTGCATGAGCAGGAACGCCAGGCCATCGAACAGGGGTTGCTGGCCGGGCGCTTCGACATGGCGGTGGTGCTCACCGCCAACCTGACCCACCCGGACATCGTCTCCGAGACGCTGTTCAACTCCGAGCGCCGGCTGTGGCTACCGGCCCATCACCGGCTGTGCGAACGGACCAGCGTCAGCCTGGCGGACGTGGCCCAGGAGCCGTTCATCCTGCTCACCGTCGACGAAGCGGAACAGAGCGCCATGCGTTATTGGGAACAGGCCGGCCAACAGCCCAGGGTGCGGGTGCGCACCAGCTCGGTAGAGGCGGTGCGCAGCATGGTGGCCAACGGCAGCGGCGTGGCGATCCTCTCGGACCTGGTGCACCGGCCCTGGTCGCTGGAGGGCAAGCGCATCGAAACCCTGAGCCTGAGCGATGCGGTCACGCCCATGAGCGTCGGCCTGGCCTGGCGTCGCGACCGCGCCTTCACCCCGGCGATGCAAGCACTGCGGGACTACTTTCGCGATGCGTTCCTCGCCCCCCAGCAACTCTCCGCCCGGCGCTGAAGCCACCCAGGCGACCTTCAGCGATCAAACGTCGATACGAAGCGGCTTGGGTCGCTGCATTGGATCAGGGGCAGGACCAGCGCTGGGCGGCGCCGGCGATTTGCCCGGCCAACTGGGCGATGGCCTGCTGGTGGGCCTGCACCAGGCTGCCGAGCTCGACGCCCGCCGGCTGGCGGATCTGGCTGCTGCAGGTCAGGCTGCGGGCCGGGGTGCCTTCACTACGCTGGCGCAGGCTCCAGACCACATCGATCAAGGCATAGCGCCCGGGCAGGGACTCGAAGCGCCGCACATCGGTCTGCAACGACAGCACCGGGCGCCCGGGCTGCTTCGGCAGGCCTTCGAGGTTGCGGGTCCCCAGCTTCGCCTCCATCTGGCTGGCCAGCGCGTCGTGGAACTCATCCACCAAGGGCGCGCTCCAGCGCTGGGTCTCGAGGATCGCCAGGGTGCCGCTGTCCTGGCGCACCACCAACTGCGGCTGGTCCACCTGGACCGGGATGCGCACCGTGGACATCTCGAACTGCAATCCCGAGTTCCTGGCCGTGGCGCCTTCGGTCACCGGCGGCATCAGGGTGTAGTAATGGGTGGGCGCGGAGCTGCACGCGGCAAGTCCCAGGGTCAGGCTCAACAACAGGGCACGGGTTTTCATGGCTGGGCTTCCGGTACGGATTCGCGAACGGAGGAGGATGGCGACTGGTAGGCATCCGGTTGATTGTCCTTGAGGCGTCCGCGAATCAGCGCCTCAGGATGACGACCGAGGAAATCGGTGAGCACCCGCACCGAACGGGCCGTGCGCTGCACCTCCTCCATGGCCTGGCCAAGTCTCTGGCGCTGTGGCGAGTCCTCGGAGAAGCTCTCGTTGGCGCTGGCCAGGGTCTTCTTCGATTGCTCCAGGGTTTCGCGCATCTGCGGCAGGACCTGGCCGTTGACCTGCTTGAGGGTCTTGTTCATTTCCGCCAGGCTGGAATCCAGGTTGGCGGCGATGGAATCGATCGGCAGCTTGCTGATCTTGTCCATGGTCGCTTGCAGTTGTTCCTGCAGCTTGTCCAGGCTGCCCGGTACGGTAGGAATCTCCAGTGGCCGGGCGCTGGGGTTGTAGGCCACGGGCTTGGCGTTGGGCACGAAGTCCAGGGAGATGAACAGCTGCCCGGTCAACAGGTTGCCGCTGCGCGCCTGGGCCCGCAGGCCATTCTTGACGAAGGCGCCGATCAGTTGCGCGGAGCGGGCGTCGTCTTCGCCGCCGGTCTGCTTCAGCAGTTTTTCATGGGCCTTGCCCAGGCGCTCGGGGTAGATCACCGCCCCCACCAGGGTCGGGAAGTACTTGCGCTCCTGGTCGTAGTCCAGGTCCATGGACACCACCTTGCCGATGTTCACCCCGAGGAACTCCACCGGGGCGTTGATGGCCAGGCCACGCAGCGCCTGGTCGAAGCGCATGCGAATGTAGTACGGGGCACCGTCTGGGGGCGCCAGGGCGGTGTCCTGGTCGCCGAACAGGTTGTATTCGGCGTTCTCCTCGGCCGGCTTGGCATTGGGGCTGTACTTGGGTTCGACGAAGGCGATGCCACCGGCGAGGATCGACGACACCGACTCGGTGTTGACCTTCAGCCCGTTGGCGCCAAGGGTCACGTCCACCCCGCTGGCATTCCAGAAACGGCTGTCGGTGGTCACGTACTTGTCGTTGGGCGCGTTGACGAAGATCTTCACGTCCACGCCCTTGCCGCTGTTGGCCAACTGGTAGGACACCACCTGGCCGACCTGGATGCGCCGGTAGTAGACCGGCGAGCCGATATCCAGGGAGCCCAGGTCGTCGGTATGCAGGGTGAAGCGCTTGCCCTTCTGGCCGTAGGTGATGGGCGGCGGAGTCTCCAGGCCCTTGAAGCTGTCCTTGCGCTTGTCCGAGCGGCCGGCGTCGGCGCCGATGAAGGCTCCGGACAGCAGGGTGTCGATACCGGAAACGCCGCTGGCGCCGATGCGCGGGCGCACCACCCAGAACATCGAGTCCTCGGCGGTGAAGGGCTCGGCGGACTGGTCCAGCTCGACCTTGGCCACCACCTTGCGCCGGTCATCGCTCAAGGCGATGGAGGTCACCTTGCCGATCACCACGTTCTTGTACTTGACCTGGGTCTTGTTGGCCTCCAGGCCCTCGGCGGTCTGGAAGCTGATGCTGATCTCCGGCCCGGCCGACATCGACTTGTGGACCACCATCGACAACCCCACCAGGGCCGCGACGATGGGCACCAGCCATACCAGCGAGACATTGAAGCGTCGCGTGCGCAGCGCCGGGGCGCCCGGGGCTGACGGGGAACTTGCTGCGTTGGAACCTGGATGATCAGACATCTTCAACCTCTACATCCCAGATGAGCCGGGGATCGAAACTCATGGCGGCGAACATCGTCAGCACCACCACCAAACCGAAAAACAGGATACCCATGCGCGGGTCGATGGAGCTCAAGGCACGAAACTGCACCAGGGCCGCCACCAGGGCCACCACCAGCACATCGAGCATCGACCAGTAGCCGATCACCTCGACGAAGCGATACAACCTGGCCCGCTCGCGCTGGGCCCAGCGCGAGCGGCGCTGGCAGGTCACCAGGAGGATGCCGAGGACGAAGAACTTGATGCCCGGCACCACCACGCTGGCGATGAAGATCAGCAGGGCGATGTCCCAGGAACCGGCCTTCCAGAACTCCACCACGCCACTCATGATGGTGTTCTCGCTGGCATTGCCGAAGATGTTGGTGTGCATCACCGGCAACAGGTTGGCCGGGATATAGAAGATCAGGCTGGCCAGGAGCAAGGCCCAGGTGCGCGACAGGCTGTTGGTCTTGCGCGCATGCACCACCGAATCGCAGCGCGGGCAATAGTGCTCGGACTGCTGGCAGACCTGGCCGCAGGTGTGGCACAGCTTGAGCTGATGGTCCCGGGCATAGGGCGGCGCGCTCATCAGTAGCGGCCCTCCAGGTCATCCCACAGGTAGCGGATATCCTTGCCGGAAATCAGGATGATCAGCACCGTCAGCATCGCCAGTGCCCATAGTCCCAGCCCTGGATGCACGTCGAGCATGCCCGCCAGCTTGACGATGGCCACCAGGATTCCCAGCAGGCAGACCTCGAGCATGCTCCAGGGCCGCAGGTGCTCCAGGGCGCGCATGCTGGCCTTGAACCCTGGCGCGGCGCGGCCGAAGTTGGCAAAACCCAGCACCCAGCACAAGAGGACGATCTGCAGGCCCGGGGCGAGGATGATGGTCAGGCCGGTGACCGCGGCGATCAGGCTGATCCGGCCCTGGGCCAGGGCCTCCACCGATTGCCAGAGCGTCGCTTCGTTGCTCAGGCCTTCGAGGCTGATCTTGATCACCGGGAAGCAATTGGCGAAGACGAACAGCAACCCGGCGGTGATCGACAAGGCGAACAACTGCTGCACGTTCAGGTGCCGGGCGCGGGCCAGCAGTGCACCGCAGCGCGAACACTGCGCCGCCTGACCTTTACCGAGCGGCACGGACTCGTACAGGGAGTCGCAGTGTTCGCAGATGATCCAGTTGCGAGAATTAGTCATGTTTTTCAGAAAGCCGGAAGGATGGCGAGTACAGAGGAGGGCTCCCGCCGCCGGGTATTTTCAGCAAAAGTAGAAGGTCGTGTCTAGTTTTTCCAAGGACTGGACACAACCTTCTACGCCATAATAGGCGCCCCCGAAAAACTTCGCCGACCATGACCGACACAGCGCCCTCCTCCTCCAAGCTCCAGCGCACGCCCAAGCAGACCCGTGGCCACCAGCGGGTCACGGCCATTCTCCAGGCCTGCGCGCGCCTGCTGATCCAGCTGGGGGTAGCGAACCTGACCATGCACGGCATCGCCCGCGAGGCCGGCACCTCCATCGGCTCGCTCTACCACTTCTTCAGCGACAAGCAGCAGGTGCTGAAGGCCCTGGGCCAGGGCCATATCGCTGCCATGAGCGCGATCGCCGAACCCTTGCGTGGCGTCGATGAGAGTCACTGGCGGGGCTTGAGTTCCCGACAAGTGATAGAACAGACCACCCTGCCGCTCCTGCAGTACATCGAGCAGCACCCCGACCTGTTGCAGATGCTCACTCCGGGCTATGCCCTGGGCCAATTGCAGGCCCCGGACCTGCACATACAAATGCAAAAGCTCTATGACCGGGTGCTGACCGTGCGCCTGCCACTGGCCAGCGCCCGGCAGCGGGAAACCCATGTACAGGCATTGCTCGGACTGCCCCTGGGCCTGTTCCAGCGGGCCCAGGAACATCAGGAACTCAAGCGCGAGTTGTTGCTGGAGGAAGTGCCCCGAGCCCTGGAGGCCTACCTGGCGGTCATCGAGGGGCTGTACCGCCAGGCCTGAAACCGGGTTTTTAGTGAACCAGGCGCGCTTGCAGCCACTTGTCCCGCAGTACGTCGTAGGCCCAGTGGTAGAGGTAGGTATAGGGCAGGAAGAACAGCAGCACGCCGATGTCGAGGATCAGCGCCTGCAACAGGCTGATCCCCAGCCACCAGGCGATCAATGGCACCGCGACCGCCACCAGTCCGCCCTCGAACAACAGCGCATGCACCACCCGCGTCCAGCCTCCATGAGCGATCCGCAGGCGCTTGAGCGCCCGATCGAACAGACTGTTGAACAGCACGTTCCAGGCCAGCGCCAGCAGTCCGATACCCAGGGTGACCACGCCCATGTCGACCATGGGCCGATCCATGATCCAGGACAGCAGCGGAGTACAGATCAGCAACGCCAGCAATTCGAAGGCGACGGCCTGGGCAATGCGTTCGGTGAGGGATTTATGAAGGCTCATGGCCTGCTCCTGAAGTGAAGACGCTGGCGATCTTCCAGGATGCGATCGATACTTCCTAATCAATAACCATCGACCAAGGCGATACTTCATGGCATCCAACGAAGTGCTGCTGGCATTCGTCCAGGCCGCGACCCAGGGTTCGTTCTCCGCCGCCGCGCGCAAGCTCGGCAAGAGCCAGTCGACCATCAGCGCCGCGGTGGCCAGCCTGGAGATCGACCTCGATGTGCAACTGTTCGACCGCTCCAGCCGCAAGCCCGGCCTGACCCCGGCCGGGCAGGTGCTGCTGCGTCGCGCCGAGGAGATCCTCGCCGCCACCAGCCGCCTGGAACTGGCCGCCAGCCAGTTGTCCCAAGGCATCGAGGCGAGGCTCACCGTGGCCCTGTCCGATACTTACCAGTCCGACCGGTTCGAACGCTGCCTGAACGCCTTCGAGCAACGCTATCCGGAGCTGGAACTGGAGTGCCTGATCGCCGAGTGCGATGACCTGGTCGACCTGGTGCAAAGCGGCCGCGCGCAACTGGCCTTCGCCGACAAGCAACCCGATTACCCGGCCGACCTGGAGCACCAGACCATGGCCGAGCGCGGCGAAATCTCACTGTTCGTGTCGAAGCAGCATCCTCTGGCCAGGCTCGATCGGGTGGATCAGCAGACCCTGGGCCAGCACCGCGAACTGCGCCTGGCCACGGTGCTCAACCCCTATGACAGCCGCCCCCAGGGCCGGGTCTGGTCGGCCCCCAGTTACCTGATGCTGATGGAAATGGCCCAGGGCGGTTTTGGCTGGGCGCCGCTGCCGCGCTGGCTGGTGGACAACTTCGGCGCCGGCAGGCTGCAGGAGCTCAAGGTCCGCGGCTGGCCACGCCCGGTGCTGGTGGATGCGCTCTGGTCGCGCCTGCACCCTCCGGGACCGGCCGGCAGCTGGTTCCTGCAACGAATGCTCGGCTGATCTTGGCTACAACTCACCCAGGCGGCGTTCGAGAAAACGCCGCTCCGGCGCCTGCCGCACCAGTTCCAGGGCCCGCCGGTAGGACGCGCGCGCCGCCTCGATCTGCCCCAGTTGACGACAGAAATCGGCACGGGCGGCATGGGCCAGGTGATAGTCCTCCAGGTCGCCGCGCCGCAGGATCCGTTCGACCTGGGCCAGGCCGGCCGCCGGGCCGTCGCGCTGGGCCAAGGCCACCGCGCGGTTGAGTTCGATCACCGGCGAGGGCTGCAACCGCAGCAGCACATCGTACAAACCGACGATCTGCGGCCAGTCGGTCTGGCTGGCCATGGGCGCCTCGGCATGTACCGCGGCAATCGCCGCCTGCAGGCAGTAAGGCCCGCCCCCACCGCTGCGCAAGCCCTGCTCCACCAGCGCGCAGCCTTCGTCCATCAGCTCACGCGACCACAAGCGCCGGTCCTGTTCTTCCAACAGGATCAACTCGCCATCGGCGCCAAGGCGCGCCGCCCGCCGCGATTCGTGCAACAACATCAGGGCCAGCAGGCCCATCACCTCGGCCTGCGGCAGCAGCTCCAGCAACAGGCGCCCCAGGCGAATCGCCTCGCGAGTCAGGTCGGCGCAGGTCAGCTCGGCCCCCAGGGACGCCGAGTAGCCTTCGTTGAACACCAGGTAGATCACCCGCAGGACACTGTCCAGGCGCTCGGGCAACTCGTTCAGTGCCGGTACCTGGTAGGGAATCGCCGCATCGCGAATCTTCGCCTTGGCGCGCACGATGCGCTGGGCGATGGTGGCCGGGGTCGCCAGGAAGGCGCGGGCGATCTGCTCGGTGCTCAGGTCGCAGATTTCCCGCAAGGTCAACGGCACCTGGGCATCCGCCGCCAAGGCCGGGTGGCAGCAGGTGAAGATCAGCCGCAGGCGGTCGTCTTGCACGTCTTCACCGCTCCAGTCCTCCTGCTCCAGTTGCTCCAGCTGGCTGGCCAGGGCGGCCTGGGAAGCGGCGAAACGTGCCCGCCGGCGCAGGCCATCGATGGCCTTGAAGCGCCCGACGGACACCAGCCACGCCCGGGGGTTGGCCGGAATGCCGTCGTCCTGCCAGCGCTCCACCGCCACGAAGAAAGCCTCATGCAAGGCTTCCTCGGCCAGGTCGAAATCCCCCAGCAGGCGGATCAGGGTAGCGAGGATGCGCCGCGACTGCTCGCGATAGACCTGCTCCACCAGCGCCGTCACCGCCGCTCCGGCCTGGCCCGGCATCAGTCGGGCATGCCCTGGGTGACCAGGGTCACCAGGCGCTCCAGGCTCTGTCCCCAGCCCTCATGGAAGCCCATGGCTTCATGGGCCTGGCGATCGGCCTCGCTCCAGTGCATGGCGCGAGCGGTGTAGAGGGTCTGGTCGCCCCGCTCCTCGAAGGCCACCTCGGCGGTCATGAACGCCTTGCCCGAGGGAATCCAGCCCGGCAGGAACGCATCGGTGAACACCAGCCGCGACGGTGCGTCGATCTCCAGGAACACCCCCATGGTCGGATACTCGCTGCCATCGGGAGCGCGCATCAGGGTCCGAAACTGACCGCCGACCCACAGGTCCATCTCGCATTCGGGAGTGGTCATGCCGTGGGGCCCCCACCATTGCGCCAGCAACGCCGGTTCGGTCCAGGCACGGAACAGCTTGCTGCGCGGGGCATCGATCAAGCGGCTGATCGACAGTTCATGTTCGGCGGGCACGCGGCCCGCAGTCTGCAAAGTCATCGCGACGCTCCTCTGGCTGGTTGCCATCAGGGATTGAGTTCACGTACCGGGCGCACTTCCACGCTGCCGACCCGGGCCGCCGGAATCTGCCCGGCGACCTGGATCGCTTCGTTGAGATCCCGGGCCTCCACCAGGTAGAACCCGGCCAACTGCTCCTTGGTTTCGGCGAACGGGCCATCGGTAATCGACAGCTTGCCACCGCGCATGCGCACCGTGGTGGCGGTCTGCACCGATTGCAGGGCCTCGGCGGCGAGCATCCGCCCGCTGTCGCGCACCGCCTCGGCATAGGCCAGGCATTCGGCATCCTGCGGGCTATCGGGCAGGCTGTGCAGCAGTCGTTCGTCGCTGTACACCAGGCATAGGTATTTCATGGGCACCTCCATGATCGGGCTGATCAACTATGGTCGCTGTTCGTGGCTTTGGCGAACCCGCCGACGCTCAGGGCTCGAGGTCGAACAAGGTGGTGCCGGTCTGCATATCGAAGGGCGCCGACCAATGCTCGTGCACCACCTGCCACTGGCCGCCCAGGCACTGGTAAGCCGCGCTGACCCGCATCCAGCAGGCCTTGCTCACACCGTCGGCATCGGTGCCGCCACAATGGGCCAGCCAGTGGGCGAACGCCAGTTTGTCGCTGGCCCGCACCTGCAATTGATGGAACTCGAAGATCCCGGGGCCGGGGCACATCTGCATGCAAGCCTGCCAGTGCGCACGGTAGGCCTCCTTGCCTTTGAATTGCAGGGCGCCGACCGCATCGAAGGAGACGATGTCATCGGCGTAGAAGCTGACGATCTGCTCGATATCCCTGGCCATTACCGCCTGCCGCCAATGGTCGATCAGGCTGCGTACGCGGGCTTCACTGGATGGATTGGACATGGCGAAATTCCTCGGAAGGTGAATGGGTATCACCGAGCTAACTGCTCGATTCATCCCTAGTCGCCTGGGCTTTCGCACAATCGACACTGCAGGTGAAAAAAAACCGCGACATAGCGTAATGCCGATCAGTCAAGGAAATGGCAGGAGCGAGCCGGGTCCGCGATGGACGCCAGAACGTTGCGTTTATCCAGTCAATACGCGCTACCGTTGACGAGCATCGCGAGCAAGCTTCGCTCCTACAGAGCCCGCACCATCTCATGCCAGGCCATGCCGCCGTGGTCCGAAGCCGATGCCTTGAGGTAGATGAAACCGAAACGCTCGTAGAGCGGTACATGGCGCTCCTTGCACATCAGGTGGATACGCGCCTTGCCAGCGCCAGCCATGCGCGCGATGAACGCCTCCAGCAACTGCCGGGACAGGCCCAGGCCCTGGAAGTCCGGATGCACCACCACCGACATGATCACCACCTCGGGGCCCGCCGGATCGTGTCCGACCAGTTCCTTGAAGGCCTCGTCGGC
Organism: Pseudomonas sp. KCJK8993; assembly: GCF_046230915.1. NCBI lineage: Bacteria > Pseudomonadati > Pseudomonadota > Gammaproteobacteria > Pseudomonadales > Pseudomonadaceae > Pseudomonas > Pseudomonas sp. KCJK8993. Next base: position 52,286 of record NZ_JBJJLO010000014.1, on the reverse strand, counting down.
CATCTGCACCTGGTAAGTGGCGCCGGAGTTGATGAAACCGGCCACCACACCCTCGACCTCGGCGACGATGAAACCCTCGGGCCAGGTGGCGATACGCGTGGCGATCTTGTCCCGGGTCGCGGCTTCGTCGCCTTCGTAGGCCAGGGTCTCGATGGCGAAGCAGCGGCCCAGGTCGGCAGGCAGGACGGTGCGGATCAAAGGGGTCGGAGCGGTCATGGGACATCAGCCTGAAGTCAGTTGAGGGGGGCCGATTCTAGCAAGGACCCGGCGTTGTGTATGACCGGCATAGCGTTCGCTGGCCGCCCCGTAAAGCTTTCATATAAGCCCTGGCCAGGCTCGCGCCGAGGGACTATCTATCAGCTCCCCGACGCTTCGCGAACGGCCCCGGGTCGCCTCGCCGCGTCTTGCCAAGGACCTAGACCATGAGCTCTGCCCAGATCGGTTTTTTCATCTTGCTCGCCATCGCCATCTTCGGCGGTATCACCTTCTACCTCGACTTCTTGCATGAACGCCGTCGCGACAAGCGCGGATCAGACGCTAGCCATGCCCGGGCTCAGAGCCCCACCAGGCGATAACCCACCTGCAACTCGGTGAGCAGATGCTGGGGCTGGGCCGGATCGGCCTCCAGCTTCTGCCGCAGATGGGCCATGTGCACCCGCAGGTAATGGGCCCGGTCCACATAGTCCAGGCCCCAGACCTCCAGCAGCAGCTGGCGATGGGTGAGGACCCGGCTCTGGCCACGGATCAAGGCGCAGAGCAAGCGGTACTCGATCGGCGTCAGGTGCACCGGCTGCCCTTCGCGGCGCACTTCATGGGTCGCCAGGTCCACCTCGATGGCGCCGAAGTTCACCTTGCTGGTGGCCGCGGCCGCCCCGCTCTGGCCATGGCGGCGCAGCTGCGCGCGAATCCGCGCCAGCAACTCCGGTACGCCGAACGGCTTGACCAGGTAGTCGTCGGCCCCGGCGTCCAGGGCGGCGACCTTCTCCGCCTCCCGATCCCGCGCCGAAAGCACCAGGATCGGCACCGCCAGCCAGCCCCGCAGCTCGCTGATCAGTTGCTTGCCATCGCCATCGGGCAGGCCCAGGTCGACGATCACCAGGTCCGGCTGGCGGCTGGCCGCATGGATCAGCGCGCGCTTGACACTGTCGGCCTCGAACACCTGGAAACCTTCGTCCTCCAGGGCGATGCCGATGAATCGGCGGATATTGGCTTCGTCCTCGACGATCAGGATGCGTGGGCTGCTGTTCATAGGGTTTCCATCGAAGGCGGGTGCCCCGCCGGCAAGGTGATGACAAAACTCAGCCCGGCGTCGGCGTGAGGCTGGGCCTCGATCCGTCCGCCATGGGCCTCGACGATACGCTTGGCCAGGGCCAGGCCCAGGCCGATCCCGGCCACGGCCGATTCCTGCTGGCCACGGCTGAAGGCTTCGAACAGGCTGGCCGGGGAACTGCCCTTGGGGCAACCGGGGCCGCTGTCGCTGACCTGCAGGACGATCTGCTGGTCGACCTGGCGCGCGCTGACCTGCACCAGGGTCCCGGCCGGGGTGTACTTGGCGGCGTTGTCCAGCAGGTTGACCAGCACCCGCTCCAGCAACAGCGCGTCCACCTCCACCAGCGGCAGCTGCGGCGCCATGGCGACCCGCACCTGATGCCCGGCCAGGGGCTCGCGCAACTGGCGCAGGGCACTGCCGACGATCTCTTCCAGGGAGTTCCACTGGCGGTTCAGGCGCACCCCACGCTCCTGCATGCGGGCCATGTCCAGCAGGTTCTCGATCAGCCGCTGCATGGAGCCGGCCTGGTCATGGATACCCCGCAGCAACTGCGCCAGGACGCCGTCGGGGGCATGGGGCAAGGCGGCATCGGCGGCGCCGATGATGGTGGTCAGGGGGGTGCGCAAGTCATGGGAGATCGCCGCCAGCAGGGTGTTGCGCATGCGCTCGCCCTCCATCTGCACCACGGTACTCTGGGCCACCTCGACGTAATGCACTCGTTCCAGGGCGATCGCCAGCTGGCTCATGCAGGCTTGCAACAAGCGTTGTTCTTCCGGCTCACGCAGGCGTTCGGGGTCCGCCAGTTCCAGCACCAGCACGCCACGCACGCGCATCGGCGCCTTGAGCGGCAGGTAGCGCCCGCGGGCCGCCGCCAGGGTAGCGGTGCCGCTACCGGCCGGCTGGCCATGATCGTAGGCCCACTGGGCAATGCTTTCGTCCAGTTCCAGGCCATTGGCGCTCAAGGCCCGCATGCGATCGCCGGCATCCGGCAGCGCCAGCCCGACCCGGGCCGCGAACACCCCGCTAAAGGTGCGCAGGGCCACGGCGCAGATCTGCTCCTCGGTGAGCGCCGCCGACAGCTCCCGGGCCAACCCGGCCAGGGAGGTGGCCCGGCGCTCGCCCTCGGCGGCGGTACGCGCCTGGTGGCGCAGGCGCGCGGTGAGCTGGCCGGTGATCAGGGCGATGCCGAGCATCAGGGCGAAGGTGAAGAAGTATTGGGTGTCGTTGACCGTGAACGACCACACCGGCTGGACGAAGAAGAAGTCGAAGCACAACACCGCCAGCATCGCCGCCCAGACCCCGGGCCCGCGCCCCAGGCGCAGGGCCACCAGGACCACGGTAAGCAGGAACAGCATCACCACGTTGGCCGGGTCGAAGACCTTCAACAACAGCGCAGCCACTGCCGTGGCGGCAAAGCACGCCAGGCTGGCCCACAGGTAGGCCGGTGCACGACTGGGCGCCAGGCCGGCCTCGGGCTTGGGCACCACGCTGCGCTGGCGGTCCGCTGGCCCGTTGGCAATCACGATCTGGTCGATTTCCGGATGCTGGCGACTGATGCGATCGCTCACCGACTGGTGCCAGACCTGCCACACCCGGCGCGGGTAATGGCCCAGCACCAGGCGATTGGCGTTGTGCTCGCGGGCACAGGCCACCAGGGCCTCGGCCACGTCCATGCCGGGCAGGGTCGCGGTCTCGGCACCGAACTCGGCGGCCAGCGCCAGGGTCTTCATGGCAGCCGCATACCGACTGGCGCCGATGCCCCGGCGCTGGGCCGGCGCCACGTGCACCACCATCCAGTCGGCCTCGAGTTTCTGCGCCAGGCGCGCCGCCTCGCGCACCAGGCGCTCGTCCGCCGGGTCCCCGGCGATCCCTACCAGCAACCGCTCCCGGGCTGGCCACAGGGCGTTGATCGAGCGCTCGCGGCGGTAGTCGCGCATCTGCGCGTCGACCCGGTCGGCGGTGCGCCGCAGGGTCAGTTCGCGCAGGGCCAGCAGGTTGCCCTTGCGAAAGAAATTGCGCGAGGCCCGCTCGGCCTGGGGCGCCAGGTACACCTTGCCGTCCTTGAGCCGGCGCAGCAGATCGTCCGGCGGCAGGTCGATCACCAGCACTTCGTGGGCTTCGTCGAACAGATGGTCGGGCACCGTCTCGCGCACGCGGATGCCGATGATCCCGCTGACGATGTCGTTGAGGCTTTCCAGGTGCTGGACATTGAGGGTGGTCCAGACGTCGATGCCGGCCCGCAGCAGTTCTTCGACGTCTTGCCAGCGCTTGGGATGCCGGGAACCCTGGACATTGCTGTGAGCCAGCTCGTCCACCAGCAGTACCGCCGGCTGGCGGGCCAGGGCAGCGTCCAGGTCGAATTCGGACAAGGCATGTTCACGGTGCATCAACTGGTGCCGGGGCAGCACCTCGATGCCTTGCAGCAGCTCGGCGGTGTCGCGCCGGCCATGGGTCTCGACGATCCCGGCCACCACGTCGCGGCCCTGGGCCAGTTCCTGGCGCGCCGCGGTGAGCATGGCGCAAGTCTTGCCGACCCCGGCATTGGAGCCGAAGTAGATCCGCAGCTTGCCGCACCGGGCGGCCTGCTCGTCCTGCTGCAGTTTTTCCAGCAACGCATCGGGATCGGGGCGCCCGTCGCGGGGGGTGCTACCAGTGTCGAGAACAGCCATGTGCATCCTTGAATGAACAAGGCGGCGCTCCGTAGAGCGCCGCCTTGCAAGTCCTGTCAGACCAGGCCGAGCCCGGCCAGTAGCATGTCGATCAGCTTGATCCCGGCAAAGGGTACCAGCACCCCGCCCAGGCCGTAGATCAGCAGGTTGCGGTTGAGCAACGCCGCCGCCCCGATGGAGCGGTACTTCACGCCCTTGAGCGCCAGGGGGATGAGGAACACGATGATCAGGGCATTGAAGATCACCGCGCTCAAGATCGCCGAGTTCGGGCTGTTCAAGTGCATCACGTTCAACGCGGCCAACTGCGGGTAAGTGGCGACGAACGCGGCCGGTACGATAGCAAAATACTTGGCCACATCGTTGGCCACGCTGAAGGTGGTCAGCGCGCCACGGGTCATGAGCATCTGCTTGCCCACCTCCACCACCTCGATCAGCTTGGTCGGGTTGCTGTCCAGATCGACCATGTTGCCGGCTTCCTTCGCCGCCTGGGTGCCGCTGTTCATCGCCACGGCGACATCGGCCTGGGCCAGGGCCGGGGCGTCGTTGGTGCCGTCGCCGGTCATGGCCACCAGCTTGCCCTTGGCCTGGTAGTCGCGGATCAGTTGCAGCTTGTCCTCGGGCCGGGCCTCGGCGAGAAAATCGTCGACCCCGGCCTCCACGGCAATGGCGGCGGCGGTCAGGCGGTTGTCGCCGGTGATCATCACGGTCTTGATGCCCATGCGCCGCAGCTCGGCGAAGCGTTCCTTGATCCCGCCCTTGACCACGTCCTTGAGCTCCACCACGCCCAGGGCCTGGGCTCCGTCGCTGACCACCAGCGGCGTGCTGCCACGGCGCGAGACTTCATCGACCTTGGCTTGCAGGGCCGGCGCAAAGCTGCCGCCCAGGGCCTCGATGTGGCGGCGGATGGCATCGGCGGCACCCTTGCGGATGCAGCGGCCCTGGGGCAGGTCGACGCCGCTCATGCGGGTCTGGGCGGTAAAGGGCACGGCACTCGCGCCCAGGGCCGCCAGGTCGCGTCCCCCGATGTCGAACTGTTGCCGGGCCAGGACCACGATGCTCCGCCCTTCGGGGGTCTCATCGGCCAGGGACGCCAGTTGCGCGGCGTCCGCCAGTTCGCTGTCGCGGATCCCCGGGGCCGGCAGGAAGGCGCTGGCCTGGCGATTGCCCAGGGTGATGGTACCGGTCTTGTCCAACAGCAGCACGTCCACGTCACCCGCCGCTTCCACCGCGCGACCGGAGGTGGCTATGACGTTGGCCGACATCATCCGGCTCATGCCCGCCACGCCGATGGCCGACAGCAGGCCGCCAATGGTGGTGGGAATCAGGCAGACCAGCAGCGCCACCAGCACCGTGGCGCTGACCACGCTGCCGGTGCCGCTCATGGCCACGGCGAACAGCGAGTACGGGCTCAGGGTGACGATCACCAACAGGAACAGCAGGGTCAGGCCCACCAGGAGGATGGTCAGGGCCACCTCGTTGGGGGTCTTCTGCCGCCGCGCCGATTCCACCATGGAGATCATGCGGTCCAGGAAGGATTCGCCGGGGTTGACGCTGATGCGCACCACCAACCAATCGGACAGCACCTTGGTGCCGCCGGTGACCGAGGAGAAATCGCCGCCGGCCTCGCGGATCACCGGTGCCGATTCACCGGTGATGGCGCTCTCGTCCACCGTGGCCACGCCTTCGATGACCTCGCCGTCCAGGGGCACCAGGTCGCCGGCCTCGATCAGCACCACCATGTCCTTGCGCAATTCGCTGGCGGCCATGGGCAGCCAGGCCGCGCCGTGCCGTGGCTGTTGCAGCAACTTGGCCAGGGTCTGGCGCTTCATGCCCTTGAGGCTCGCCGCCTGGGCCCGGCTGCGGCCCTCGGCCAGGGCCTCGGCGAAGTTGGCGAACAACACGGTGAACCACAACCACAGGGCAATGCTCAGGATGAAGCCGCTGGGGGCCTCGCCCTGCCCGCCCAGGGACTGCAGCCACAGCAAGGTGGTGAGCAGGCTGCCCAGGTAGACCACGAACATCACCGGGTTCTTCCACTGCGCCTGGGGCAGCAACTTCTTCACGGCATCCTGGCACGCCGTGAGCAGCAACCCACGGTCGAACAAAGCAATACGAGCGTTCTTACTCATGGTCTCTTACTCACTGGCTGCGAGGGGCGAGGCAGGCATGGGCGCCAGGGCGTCCAGCGCGAGGTTCAGTTGCAGCACATTGACCCGGGGCTCGCCCAGCAGGCCGAAGGTGCGGCCTTCGCTGTGTGCTTGCAGCAGGGCTTGCAGCTCGCCCGGGGGCAGGTGCCGCGCGCGCGCCACTCGCTCCAGCTGCAGCCGGGCGTTGGCCAGGGAAATGTGCGGGTCCAGGCCGGACGCCGAAGCCGTCACCGCGTCCACCGGCACCAGGCTGTCGGCGCCCAGGCCATTGAGCTGGCGGTAGAGGCGGGCCCGCTCGGCGACGCTGTCCAGCAGCTTCTGGCTGGTGGGGCCCAGGTTGCTGGCACCACTGGCCCCGGCGTTGTAGGGCTGCGGCACGCTCTTGCTCGGGTCCAGCGGGTCGCTGCCCAGGGTCATGCTCGGCCGGCCCTGGAAATACTCCGGCCGCTGGAAGGCCTGGCCGATCAGGCTGGAGCCCACCACCATGCCGTTGCGCTGCAGCAGGCTGCCCTGGGCCTGGAACGGGAACAACAGGTTGGCCAGCAGCGTGGTCGCCAGCGGATAGGCCAGGCCGGTCAGCGCCAGGCACAGCAACGCCGCCACCAGCACCGGGCGCAGCAGGCCCTTGAACAGCACCACAGTGGTGCCCTGGGTTTGCATTTGCGTAGTCATCACAACCCCTTACTTGTAGGTCTGGCCGGCCAGCAACTGCAGTTGCTCCACCAGCGGGCCGAGCGCGAGCGCCGGCAGGAAGGTCAGGCCACCGACCACCAGCACCACGAACACCACCAGGAACATGAACAACGGGGTCGCGGTGGGAATGGTGCCGGCGCCGGCCGGGATGTTCTTTTTCGCCGCCAGGGAGCCGGCCACGGCCAGCATCGGCAGCATGGTGAAGAAGCGCCCCATGAGCATCGCCAGGCCGATGGTGGTGTTGAAGAACGGCGTGTTGGCATTCAGCCCGGCGAACGCCGAACCGTTGTTCGCGGTGCCCGAGGCGTAGGCGTAGAGCACCTCGCTGAAACCATGGGGCCCCAGGTTGTTGAGGCTGTTGAGGGTGTCTGGCCAGAGCGCCGCCAGGGCGGTGAACCCGAGGATGCAGATGGGGTGCGCCAGCACCGAGAGCATCACCAGCTTGATCTCTCGGGCCTCGATCTTCTTGCCGAGGAACTCCGGGCTGCGGCCGATCATCATGCCCACCAGGAATACCGTCAGCAGGGCGTACTGGATCAGGTTGATGAAGCCCACGCCGTCGCCACCGAACACGCAGTTGAGCATCATCTGCGCCAGGGGCACGAAACCGCCCATGGGGGTCAGCGAGTCATGCATGGCGTTCACCGAGCCGGTAGTAGCACCGGTGGTGGTGGTGACGAACAGCGCAGTGTCGGCGATGCCGAAGCGCAGCTCCTTGCCTTCCATGTTGCCGCCGCTCTGGGTCGCCGACAGTTGCTGGTCGGCGCCGGCCAGGGTCAGCAGCGGGTTGCCGCTCTGCTCGGCAGTGAACACGATGGCCAAAAAGCCCGCGAACATCACCAGGAAGGTGCCGAAGAACACCCAGCCCTGGCGCCGGCGCAGCAGCATGCTGCCGAAGGTGTAGGTCAGCGCCGAGGGAATCAGCAGCATGCTGAGGATATGCAGGACGTTGGTCAGCGGCGTCGGGTTCTCGAACGGGTGCGCGGCGTTCATGCTGAAGAAACCGCCGCCGTTGGTGCCGATGTGCTTGATCGACTCGAAGCTGGCCACGGCGCCGACGATCAACTGCTGGCGGCCGCCTTCCAGGGTGGTGGCCAGGGCCTCGGAATCCAGGGTCTGGGGCATGCCCTGCCAGACGTAGACCAGGGCCATCAGCAGGCACAGGGGCAGCATCACCCGGTACAGCACGCGGATGAAATCCACCCAGTAGTTGCCGATGTCCGCCGAGCTGGAGCGGCTCAAGCCGCGGATGAAGCCGGCGGCGGCCACCACTCCGGCGGTGGCGCCGACGAACATCAGGAAGGTGATGGCCGCCATCTGGCTGAAGTTCGACAGGCTGCTCTCGCCGGAGTACGCCTGCCAGTTGGTATTGGTGATGAACGAGGCGGCGGTGTTGAACGCCAGGTCCGGACTCTGCGCCGCCAGCCCCAGCGGGTTCAGGGGCGTCAGCCCTTGCAGGCGCAGCACCAGGTAGCCCAGCAGCATCATCGCCGCGTTGGACAGCAGCAAGGCCGAACCGTAGCGGGCCCAGCCCATGGCCTCGCCAGGATCGATCCCCAGCAGGCGGTAAGTGGCGCGCTCCGGCAAGGCATGGCCACGGCCACTGAAGACCCGGGCCAGCCACTTGCCCATGAGCACGGCGAGCCCGGTCATCAGACCGAGGATCACCGCGTATTCCAGCACAGTACTCAACATGTCGATGCTCCGCTCAAATCTTGCCCATGGCGACGATGCCCAGGGCCGTCAGTACAAAGAACCCCAGGGACAGGCCCACGAAGATCAGGTCGTACATGGCTGGTTTCCTTTCTCGAAAGCGCCCGGCCGGGCGCATGCCAATGCATGGCGAATGCTGGGAACGTGCATCAGAACTTCTCGGCGCGGATCAGCGCGTACCCCAGGTAGGCAAACAGCAGCACAGCGCAAAAGCCGCTGGCGCCGTAGATCAATGGCAGTGTCAGCAAGACAGTTCCCCTCGATGGCGTGTGGGACAGCGCCCGGCCTCATCAGCGGCTCGCGGCGCTACCGTTGGCGGTGCCCGGTCATGGGCGCCGGCAGGGAGGCGGGAACAGCTGGTCGACCGCCCTCTTCTGCGCCACGCAGGTTAGGCGAGGGCGTATCAAGGTCAGGCACTGATTGCGGGGGGCGGTATCAAGACCGCATAAAGATTGCCGCCCCGTGCAGGCGAGGCAGGGGCGCCGACGCGCCCCCGAGAGTTCAGGCGGTCTTCAGGGGCAGCCAGATTTCCAGGCTGCCATGCCCGGTATTGGGGTTGAAATCGGCGCTATAGCGTTCGAAACAGGGGGCATCGGCGGCTTGCTGGCCCGATTGCGGTAGCCAGGTCTGCCAGATGTAGTCGAAGGTGCAGGGCAACTGCTGCAATGATCCGTGGTGCTCGAACACTGCGTACTGCTGGGGTTGCAACTCGATCCAGCGATAGTGCTCGGGCAAGTCGTCGAGCTTGCTGATCTCGACCCCGGCGATGTACTCGAAGCCGCCCTGTGCATCAGGGTTGCAGCACACGCCGTAGGTGACGTCATCCACCTGCCCCGGCACCTTGCCGATATGGGGAATGAAACGCTGCCACAGCTGGCCGATCACTTGAGTGTCGGCGGGGGTGAAGTGCTGGCTGAAACCGGCGACCAGCAGGAAATGCCATCTTTCGAAGCGCGGTTGCGGGCCGCTGCCCTGGTTTTGCTCATCCATGAATGCCACTCCTGCCACTGAAAAAAAGGGTTCGCGGGCAAGTATAGAAGCCTGTGGCCAAGGCCTGGATCAGAGCGCCGGAAGGTCGAGCGGTCGGGCACCGACGATGAACTCCTGGTAACCGGATAGGATCACGTAAACCGCGAAATAGCAGAAGATCGCCGCAGATGCCAGGTAGGAATAGCGCAACAGCTTGTCGCCCAGCAATTTGCCACCCTGGGTCGCCGCCAGGCACAGGCCCATTGTCCAGGCCAGCCCGGCGCAGAAGAAACCGGCCAGGAACAGCGCCGAATCAGCGGTGCTGCCACCCCCGGAGCGAGCGATCAAAGTGCCTCCCACGGCGGCGAACCAGAGGATCGCGCTGGGCGAGGACATGGCCAGGAAGATCCCCCGCAAGAACTCCTTGCGCGGCGAGCCCCGCTCCACCTCGCCACGGGTGTCGAGCAGCGCGTCGTGATGGATCGCGGCGTAGATCATCTTCGCCGCGAAGTACACCAGCAGCGCCGAACCGCCAAGCCACAGCACCCAGCGCACCGTCTCGTACTGCAGCAAGACGGTCATTCCGGCCAGGGCCAGCAGCGCATAGACCAGGTCACCGACACAGGTACCCAGGCCCAGGCAAAAGCCCTGGAAGTAACCACGTTGCATGGCCAGGGTGATCATCGCGATATTGGCCACGCCGATATCCAGGCACAACGAAAGGCTGAGCAAGAAGCCGCTGGTGAATTCCATCATCCATCCCATGTACTGCTGTTGTTCGAAGGCTCGCCGGGGAGCTGGTGCCCGGGAAAACCGGCCTGGCCCGCCCCTTTCCCGGCCAGGGGCCAGCAAGAAGCGTGCACGTTATAGCGGCAAAGCCTGCGCCCTCGCAAATGCCCGCCAGCCCGAAAAAATAGTTTTCCGCGCCTCTGGACAAGCCGCCGCCAGCGCCCTTATCGTCTGCCCCGCAGGCCACCGCAGTGGCCAACGTCGCTCGGACGGTTCCGGGCGCTTACGTCTTCTCGAGGCAACCATGGCCGAACAAGTTTCGCCGCGCCGCTTTGCGCGTATCGATCGACTCCCCCCCTACGTTTTCAATATCACTGCCGAGCTGAAGATGGCTGCGCGTCGGCGCGGCGAAGACATCATCGACTTGAGCATGGGTAACCCCGACGGCGCGACTCCGCCGCATATCGTCGAGAAGCTGGTGCAGGTCGCCCAGCGCGAAGACACCCATGGCTATTCCACCTCCAAGGGCATCCCACGGCTGCGCCGGGCGATTTCCCGCTGGTACCAGGAGCGCTACCAGGTCGACATCGACCCGGAAAGCGAAGCCATCGTCACCATCGGCTCCAAGGAAGGCCTGGCGCACCTGATGCTCGCCACCCTGGACCACGGCGACACGGTGCTGGTGCCCAACCCCAGCTATCCGATCCATATCTACGGCGCGGTGATCGCCGGTGCCCAGGTGCGCTCGGTGCCGCTGGTGCCCGGCGTGGACTTCTTCGCCGAGCTGGAACAGGCCATCCGTGGCTCGATCCCCAAGCCGAAGATGATGATCCTCGGCTTCCCGTCCAACCCCACCTCGCAGTGCGTGGAGCTGGACTTCTTCGAGCGGGTGATCGCCCTGGCCAAGCAGTACGACGTGCTGGTGATCCACGACCTGGCCTACGCCGATATCGTCTACGACGGCTGGAAAGCCCCGTCGATCATGCAGGTACCAGGAGCCAAGGACATCGCGGTGGAGTTCTTCACCCTGTCCAAGAGCTACAACATGGCCGGCTGGCGCATCGGCTTCATGGTCGGCAACCCGGAGCTGGTCAGTGCCCTGGCGCGGATCAAGAGCTACCACGACTACGGCACCTTCACCCCGCTGCAGGTGGCCGCCATCGCCGCCCTGGAAGGCGACCAGCAGTGCGTGCGCGATATCGCCGAGCAGTACCGGCAGCGGCGCAACGTGCTGGTCAAGGGCCTGCATGAACTGGGCTGGATGGTGGAGAACCCCAAGGCCTCGATGTACGTCTGGGCCAAGATCCCCGAAGCCTATGCCCACCTGGGCTCGCTGGAGTTCGCCAAGAAGCTGCTGGCCGAGGCCAAGGTCTGCGTCTCGCCGGGCGTAGGGTTCGGCGAGTACGGTGACGATCACGTGCGCTTTGCCCTGATCGAGAACCAGGACCGTATCCGCCAGGCCGTGCGTGGCATCCGCGGCATGTTCCGCGCCGACGGCCTGGTGCACAAAGGCGCGTGATCCGGCCGCAGTGGCGCGGCTTCCGTAGGAGCGAAGCTTGCTCGCGATGAACACGCGGTGAGCCAGCCGGACCGCGGCGTCTCTATCGCGGGCAATCGAGCGTCGACCGGCCGCTCCCACAATCGAACAGGCACAAAAAAACCGCAGCGCTGCGGTTTTTTTGTGGGTGGCGTAGCCCAGGAAGTCAGACCACCAGCGACAGCAACAGGATGAAGATCAGGCCCACCACCGACAGGATGGTCTCCATGGCCGTCCAGGTCTTGAAGGTCTCGGCCACGGTCATGTTGAAGTACTGCTTGACCAGCCAGAAGCCGGCATCGTTGACGTGGGACAGGATCAGCGACCCGGCGCCGGTGGCCAGTACCAGCAGCTCGCGGTTGACCCCGGGAATCATCCCCACCACCGGGACCACGATCCCGGCGCCCGTGATGGTGGCCACGGTGGCCGAACCGGTGGCGATGCGGATCACCGCCGCCACCAGCCAGGCCAGCAGGATCGGCGAGATCTGCGCATTGACCGCCATGTGGCCGATCACATCCCCCACGCCACTGGTCACCAGCATCTGCTTGAAGCCGCCGCCGGCACCGATGATCAGGATGATCGCCGCGGTCGGCGCCAGGCTGGCGTCCAGGAGCTTGAGCATGCGCTTGGAGTCGATGTTCTGCTTGTAGCCGAAGGTGTACAGCGACAGCAGCAACGCCAGGAGCAAAGCGGTGATCGGGTGGCCGATCATGTCCATCCAGATGCGGAAGAAGTGCCCGTCGGCCAGGGCCACGTCGGCGAAGGTCTTGAGCAGCATCAGGAACACCGGCAGCAGCACGGTCACCAGGGTCACGCTGAAGCTGGGCAGCTCGCTGCTCTGGGGTTCGCGGGCCAGCTGGTCCACCAGCTCCTGGGAGGGATTGCCGGGGATGTACTTGGCAATGAAGGTGCCGTAGATCGGGCCGGCGATGATCGCCGTGGGCAGCGCCACGATCAGGCCGTAGAGGATGGTCTTGCCGATATCGGCGCCGAACACGCCGATGGCCAGCAGCGGCCCCGGGTGCGGCGGCACCAGGCCGTGGACCGCGGACAGGCCGGCCAGCAGCGGGATACCGATCTTGATCAGCGAGACCCCGGTACGCCGAGCGACGATGAACACCAGCGGGATCAGCAGCACGAAGCCGATCTCGAAGAACAGCGGGATGCCCACCAGGAAGGCGGCGAACATCATCGCCCACTGCACCCGCTCCTTGCCGAACGAGCGGATCAGGGTCTGGGCGATCTGATCGGCGCCGCCGGACTCGGCCATCATCTTGCCGAGCATGGTGCCCAGCGCCAGGATGATGCCGACGAAGCCGAGCACGCCACCGAAGCCGTCCTGGAAGGCCTTGATGATCTTGTCCACCGGCATGCCCGAGGTCAGGCCCAGGAAGCCGGCCGCGATGATCAGGGCGATGAAGGGATGCAGCTTGAAGCGGGTGATCAAGACGATCAGCCCGATGATGGTGACCACTGCATCAACCAGCAGATAGGTCTCTTGGGACATGCCAAACATGAGTTTGCCTCCGGTTTGTTGTTTTTATTAAAGCGTTAAAAACAAGGGCCGAGTGGATAGCGCTACCTTTTTCGAGGCGACACTTAGCGTGAAGTTTCGAGGCCGTTTGCCAGCCACCATTGGTGGGCCAGCTCGGCCAGGCGCAGGACGCTCAGGTTGCTGGCATCCAGGACCAGGGTGAGCGGTTCCCCGACCGGGGACTCGAGGGTGGCGAACTGGCTGTCGATCAGGGTCGATGGCATGAAATGCCCTGGCCGGTGCGCCACGCGGTCGGCGGCGACTTGCGGAGTCAGTTCGAGGAAGACGAAGCCCAGGCCAGGGGTCGCGGCGCGCAGGCGCTGGCGATATTTGTGCTTGAGGGCCGAGCAGGTCAGCACCGGCTGCTGGCCGGCGGCCAGGGCGCGACGCAACTCCTCGCACAAGCTGTCGAGCCAGCCGGCGCGATCGTCGTCGTCGAGGGGGATTCCGGCACTCATCTTGGCGATGTTCGCGGCAGGGTGGAACGTATCGCCTTCAATGGCCGTGGCACCGCTGCGCTGGCACAGGGCCTGGCTGACGCTGGATTTGCCACAGCCGGCAACGCCCATGATGACCAGGGCGGTAATAGGTTGACTCATATAAGACCTCAGCGCGCAGACAGCGCTACCTTCGCTAGTTCTAGTACAAAAACAGTGTCTGCCGACGCCTTCTTGTCATTTTTGTGGGTTGCCGCGTATATAGTCCGCCAAAACCAAAGAGCGAGGCGTCAGGCACACCTCGCTCACGCATTGCAGCTGTTTTAGGACAGCGCTACCTTAGTGACTTGAATTTTGTTTGGCAAGCCGTCTGATGACCACCCAGAAGAACGATAAAAATTCCCGTACCACGGGCCGCCCAACCCTCAACGAAGTCGCACGCCTGGCTGGCGTCAGCCCGATCACCGCTTCCAGGGCGCTGCGCGGCGTCAGCAGCGTGGCCACCGAACTGGTGGAAAAAGTGCAGAAGGCGGCACTGGAGCTCAACTACGTGGTCAACTCCGCCGCCCGCGCCCTGGCCTCGGCCCAGAGCCAGTCGGTAGTGGTACTGGTGCCGTCGCTGTCGAACCTGCTGTTCATCGAAACCCTGGAAGCCATCCACCAGGTCCTGCGGCCAAAGGGCTTCGAAGTGCTGATCGGCAACTACCACTATTCGCGCGATGAAGAAGAGAACCTGCTGCGCAACTACATGACCTACCAGCCCCGGGGTTTGCTGCTGACCGGTTTCGACCGCACCGAAAGCGCCCGGCGGATGATCGAGGCCAACAACATTCCCTGCGTCTACATGATGGACCTGGACACAGCCTCCGGGATCAACTGCGTGGGCTTCTCGCAGCTCAGCGCCGGGGAGACCGCCGCCCAGCACCTGATCTCCCGCGGGCGCCGGCACCTGGCCTACATCGGCGCACAACTGGACCAGCGCACCCTGCTGCGCGGCGAAGGCTTCCGCCGGGCCCTGCAGGCTGCCGGGTTGTACAACCCGGACCTGGAACTGCTGACCCCACGCCCCTCCTCCGTGGGCCTGGGTGGCGAGCTGTTCCTGCAACTGATGCAGAGCCAACCCCAGGTGGACGCGATCTTCTTCGGCAACGACGACCTGGCCCAGGGCGCCCTGCTGGAAGCCATGCGCTGCGGCATCAAGGTTCCCGAACAGGTGGCGGTGCTGGGCTTCAACGACCTGCCGTCCTCGGAATACATGGTGCCGCGCCTGAGCAGCATCAGCACCCCACGGGAAGCCATTGGCCGGCGCGCCGCCGAGCAGATGCTGACCCTCCTGGCCGGCAACAGCGTGGCCGAACCGGTGGTGGACATGGGCTTCGAGCTCAGGGTCCGCGAAAGTACCTGAGGCGCCTCAAGCGCGCACGCTCAAGACACCCAGCAACAGGCCGAAACCCACCAGCACCGCGCCGAACAGTTGATCGATCCGGCGCTTGCAGGCCAGCAGCCGGCCAGCGATGGCCGGCGCCGAGAAAAACAGCGCCACCGCCACGAACCACAGCACATGGGCCAGGACGATGATCGCGCCGTAGCCCAACTGCACCGGCAAGCGGGTTCCCGGCTCGATCACCTGCATGAACAGGCTGAGGACGAAGATCATCGTCTTCGGGTTCAGCGCATTGGTCAGCAGGCCACTGCCCAGGGCCGCCCAACCGGACATGGCCTGGCCCTGCATTGGCGCCCCCTGCCCAGTCGACGCCGGGCTGCGCAGCAGCTTGTATCCCAGGTAGATGAGGTACAGCGCCCCGGCGACCTTCAGCACCGTGAACCACAGCAGCGACTGCTGCAGCAGCATTCCCACCCCCAGCAAGCTGTAGCCGATATGCAGCATGACCCCGAGCCCGATGCCCAAGGCAGTGAGCACGCCGTGGCGCCGCGAAAGCATCAGGCTATTGCGGGTGACCAGGGCAAAATCGGCTCCGGGGCTGAGCACCGCGAGCATGGTAATGGTGAGTACGACTAACAGTTCGGTCACGATAGCTACGCCTTGGTTATAGAATCAGGCGCTACTGTATGGGGACCGCCACGGAAACAGCCAACGATGAAAACTGACATTCACGGTGATAAAAACTCACAATCATTACGTCGCCGCCTGCCGCCCCTGGGAGCCCTGCGCTGCTTCGAGGCCGCGGCGCGCCTGGAGAGCTTCACTCGCGCCGGTGCCGCCCTGCACCTGACCCATGGCGCCATCAGCCGCGCCGTACGAGCCCTGGAAGATGACCTGGGCACGCCGCTGTTCGAGCGGCGCAGCCACCGGGTATTCCTCACCCCTGCTGGCCATGAACTGTTGCACAGCGTGAGCCAGGCCCTGGACCTGATCGAAGGCACCACCAGCCGCTTGCGCGCATCCGAACCCAAGGCGCCGCTGGTGCTGTCCTGCGAGCCAACCTTGTTGATGCGCTGGCTGATCCCGCGACTGCCGCAGTTCCAGGCCCAGTACCCTGAGGTGTCGATCCAGTTGCTGGCCGGCGGCGGGCCTTTCTCTTTCGATGCCGGGATCGACCTGGCGATTCGCCGCAACGATTTCACCTGGAGCAACCCAACCCAGGCCCACTGGCTATTCGACGAGAGCATCGGCCCAGTCTGCCGCCCCGAACGCCAGGCCGATTGGGCGCCCCTGGACCAGGGGCTGGCGCGCCTGAGCGAACACGCACCACGACTGCACAGCGCCACCCGCCCCGAAGCCTGGCAGCAGTGGTTGCAGCTACAGCGACAACCAGGCCAGGCGACGCCCCAGGAACAGGTCTTCGAGCATTTCTATTTCAGCCTGCAAGCAGCGGTGGCAGGCCTGGGAGTGGCCATGGCGCCCTGGCAACTGGTGCGCGACGACCTGGCCAGCGGGCTGCTATGCGCGCCTTTCGGCTTCATCGCCGATGACAGTGCCTATTACCTGCTGGCGCCACAGCCCATCGACGAAGACTCGGCGGCCGGGCAGTTGCTGCGCTGGCTGCGCCAGCAAGCCCTACCCACTGCCTAAGCCCCTGGCATCAGCGGCTGATCCAGGGCCGGGTCCTGGCCGCTGAGCAACTGCACCAGGGCCAGGGCACCCTTCTGCAACGGCTGGTTCTTGAGCCATACCGCATGCACCGGCAAGGTCAGGCCGTTGTCGATGTTCTTGAAACGCAGGCGCTGCAGACGCCCGGCCGCGAACAGCGGGCGCAACACCGACAGCGGGAAGTTGCCCCAGCCGATCCCCGCTTCCACCATGTGCAGGGCCATGGCCAGGCTGTCGGTACGCCAGCGGGATTCGCCCACCAGGGGCCGGGTATCGCTGATGGGCAAGTCGCGGCTGGCCACCACCACCTGGCGCACCTGGATCAGATCCTCCAGGTACAGGCTGCCGTCGCTGGCCTGGAACAGCGGATGGCGGGCGGAAATACAAGCCGTCATGCGCTCGCTGCCCACGTACTGGAAATACTCCAGGGCGTTGACGCTCAAGCCGGCGAATGCCACCGCGACACTGGCCCGCCCGCTGTGCAGCAACTGCAGCACATCGTCCTGGGGCGCACTGAGCACTTCCACCTCCAGCAACGGGTAACGTTCGGCAATCAGCTTGATCGCCGCCAGCACTCGCTGCTTGTCGATATCGTCCACCACCGCTACCGCCAGCTTGCTTTCCAGGCCCAGGGACAACTCGACGGCATGCACCTGCAACTGTCGCAACTGGTCGGCGATCAAGCGCGCATGGGGCGCCAGGGACAAGGCCAGGGGAGTGGGTACTGGCTCGCGATGGCTGCGATCGAACAAGGCATAACCCAGCTCGGCCTCGAGGTTGGCGATCCCCATGCTCACCGCCGAGGGCACCTTGCCCAGGGACCGGGCAGCCGCGGAAAAAGACCCGCGCTCGAGCACGGCAAGAAACAACTGGATGCTGTCGCTGGAAAAATTCATGGCACCAACCTATCAGAAATACTGAAAGCTTCCGACTTTTTCTGTCACTCCAACTGAAGCTATCGTTCAGACCCTTGCCAGCCCGGCCCTGGCCACTCCATTCAAGACAAAGGAACCCCCATGCAAGGCGTGAAACGCAAACTGGTCTACGTCTCCCTGTTCGAAGTGTTCGGCATGACCTTCTCGGCCCTGGGCCTGGCCCTGCTGTCCGGCACCTCGCCCACCAGCACCGGCCCGCTGGCCGTGATCATCACCAGCATCGCGGTGACCTGGAACTTCATCTACACCAGCCTGTTCGAGCGCTGGGAAAGCCGCCAGGCCTCGCGCACCCGGACCGTCAAGCGGCGCATCGCCCATGCCGTGGGCTTCCAATTGACGCTGATCGTGTTCCTTATCCCGCTAATCGCCTGGTGGATGAACATCAGCCTGGTACAGGCCTTCCTGCTGGACCTGGCGCTGATCCTGTTCATCCCGTGCTACACCTTCGCCTTCAACTGGCTGTTCGACCGAGTCTTCGGCCTGCCCGCCTCGGCGCTGCCCGACCCGGCCTGAAAGCCGCCAGCGCTGCGCCGGGTAAATTGCCCGTCGCGCAGCCCGCGCGACGCTGATAGATTCCCATGACCTGCCAGAACCAAGTACAAGGAAGCGTCATGGGAACCCCCTGCAGAATTCTCGGTAAAGCCTCGTCCATCAACGTCAGGAAAGTCTTGTGGACCTGCGAGGAACTTGGCTTGCCCTATCAACAGGAAGACTGGGGCAGCGGCTTTCGCTCCACCCATACCCCTGAGTTCCTGGCCCTCAACCCCAATGCCCAGGTGCCCGTGCTGATCGACGACGCCGGCGTCCTGTGGGAGTCCAACAGCATCTGTCGCTACCTGGCCAATCTGCATCCAGGCAGCGGCCTGTTGCCGATCGCTCCACGGGCCAAAGCCCTGGTTGAGCAGTGGATGGACTGGCAGGCCACGGAGCTCAATCCGTCCTGGAGCTATGCATTCATGGGCCTGGTGCGCCAGCATCCCGATTGCCAGGACAGCCGGCGCCTGGGGGCCAGCCTGCTGGCCTGGAATGCCAAGATGCAGATCCTCGAACAGCAATTGGCCCGCACCCAGGCCTATGCAGCCGGCGATGAGTTCAGCCTGGCGGATATCGTCCTCGGGCTCTCGGTCAATCGCTGGCGAATGACCCCCATGGAGCACCCGGACTTGCCCGCCGTGGCGGCCTACTACGAACGCCTGAGCCAACGCCCGGGCTTCCTCCTGCATGGACGCAACGGCACGCCTTGATCCGGCTCACTCAATCGCTGGAAGTACGACATGGACAGGCTCAACGTACTGCTGGCCGGGATCGCAAATCATCGCAAACGTCCTCCAGCCAGACTTCGGCATCGCCATCACCTATTGAGCCTGTCCCCGCCCCTGGCAAGCCGGTTTGCCAGGAAGCGGCAAGAACTGTCCGCTTTCTGCCTCCACAGGCCTAATACCGGCCTCAACCCATTGATTTGCAAGGGCCTGATGATAGGCATGGAACTTGCTAAACCCTTGGCCTGGTTCCCTTACACAGGTTCTCGATCATGTTCGTTAACGCCCAGACCTCCGTTTCAGTGCAGCCTACCGCGCGCACCGACATGGACCCGACCACGGCCGCCGCCAGTGCGTTGTACAGCGGCATGCTGCAACAAGCGCAACAATCGGTGACCGTCCCGGCAACCCAGTCCAACCAGCAACAGGCCAATAACGTCGACGACAACGTCAACGCCGCTTTCGCCAAGACCCGCGTCCTGCTGCAACAAGCCACGCCGCCAGCCGCCAATACGCCACAGGCCAACAACGCGACCCAGAGCGATGCCCTGTCCGACTTCAAGGACTACATGAGCAAAAGCCCCGAGCAGCGCCTGCGCGACAGCATCCTCAAGGAGCTGGGACTGACCGAGGAAGACCTGAAGAACCTGCCGCCGGAGCGCCAGATGGCGATCAACCAGGAAATCACCCAGCGCATGCAAGACAAGGTGAAACTGGCCAAGGAAGAACAGCAGCAGTCCAAGGACAGCGTGAAGCCGCTGGAAGAGAAGTTCCTCGCTTCTCTGTAAAGACTGGCGGTGTAAAGCCGGATAATGAACAAGGGTTCCCATCGGGAACCCTTTTTCGTACCTGGCCGGCTACTGCAATTGCAGGGATGAATTGAATTGGCTGATGGCATCCACCACATGCCGCGAGCCTTGCTGGATCTCCAGGATCACCTCCCCCGCCTCGTTCGCCAGCTCGACGCCCAGCCCGGTGCGGCTCAGGCTCGATTGCATGCTGGTAACCGCGCTCTTGGACAGGTCGTGGTTCTTGCGCACCACCTCGACGATCTCCACCGTCGCCTGGCTGGTACGAGCCGCCAGGCTGCGCACCTCGTCCGCCACCACCGCGAAACCTCGCCCATGCTCTCCAGCCCGGGCAGCCTCGATGGCGGCATTGAGCGCCAGCAGGTTGGTCTGGTCGGCGATCCCGCGGATGGTCTGGACGATGGTGCCGATGATCTCCGACTGTTTGCTCACCGCGTCGATGCTGAGCGCCGCTTCGTTCAGGTCGCGGGAAATCTGCTGGATGATGCCCACCGTCTGCTGCACCACCTCCGAGCCCTTCTGCGCGCAGGCGTCGTTCTGCACCGAGGTGCTATGGGCCGATTCAGCGGCGGACTGCAAGGTGGTCATCTGCTGGGTGATGTCGCTGGCGAACTTGACCACCTTGTACAGCCGCCCCTTGGCATCGAACAGCGGGTTGTAGGAGGCCTCGAGGAACACCGTCTGGCCATACTTGTTCTCCCGCTCGAAGCGATGGGAGTGGTACTCGCCACGGTTCAGCGAGGCCCAGAACTGCTTGTACTCGGCCGACTCGTATTCGGCCCGGTGGCAGAACATGCTGTGGTGCTGGCCGACGATCTCGGCGAGGGAGTACTGCATGGTCTTGAGGAAGTTGTCGTTGGCCGTGATGATCCGGCCGTCCGGGCTGAACTCGATGATTGCCATGGAGCGTCCGATGGCGTTGAGCAGGCTCTGGTTCTCATGCTCCAGGTGAATCCGGTCGGAAATGTCCGAGGCGACCTTGATCACGCTCCTGACCTGGCGATTGGCGTCGAACACCGGCATGTAGCTGGCTTCGAGCCAGATCTCCTCGCCTTTCTTGTTCAGCCGCACGAAGGTGTCGCTGATCGGCTCGCCCCGGGCCAGGTCACGCCAGAGCTTGTTGTAGTCCTCGCTGCGGTAGAACTCTTCTTCGCAGAAAATCCGGTGATGCTTGCCGCGTATTTCCTCGATGGAATAACCCATGATCTGGCAGAAGTTGTCATTGGCGTCGAGGATGACTCCGTCGGGGGAAAACTCGATCATCGCCATGGAACGACTGATGGCCGCCAACTTGCCGTTGGCTTCACTCAGGGCGCAGTTGAAACGCTCGATTTCCAGCAGGTCAGCCTTGTGATGTAGGTTAAACATGGTTGTATCACCTTCAACGCGGTCTTTTGATTGACGGAAGTTCCTAGTCTTTCAACTGATCCACCACAACGTTCATAAAACATGGCAAGCGCTCCCTGCATATGTGCAAGGAAGTGTCAGGTGATAAATGATGTTTAATCGGAGAGTCCATGTTGCAACACTCTTATCAAGCCATCCTTTTCTCGATGACCCATTGCCGGGCCGAACCTAACAGGACATCAGGCTCCCTCCGAGCGAACCCTACTGAGCCGGCGGCGCATCTGGCCAAGCACTCTTGCGGTGACTGACAACTCCGGCGCAGCGTTCTGGAAAGAGTCGAACAAACATCGTCTACATGGACATGAACATCGCGAAGCAGATATTCAAAGGCCGACGGATACGAATTTTCACGCTTGAGCATAGACAGCCGGCGACTCTATGCAAGTCCACTAGTCAGGCTGTTCGCGCAACTTTCCAGGCATTGCAGTTGATTAGCGATCATGTAACAGACAAGACAAGAACATTGCCTGTTTACTGCTCTTGAAGAGCCTGCCGTCAACGCTCGTCGAGAATGTCGAGGAAGGCTCGCACCAACGCATTGGGCTCGCTGCCAGTGGCCGGCACCAGGGCGAACTCACGTTCCAGGGCAATGGTCAAGGGCAGTACCCGCAGCCCCTGGCGCTGCTCGGGCAAGGTGCTGCGGGGCACCAGGGTCACCCCCAGCCGCTCGCGCACCAGGCTGAAGGCGCTGTTCCACTCGCGCACCTCGACCCGTACATCCGCCAGCGTCATCCCAGCAGCTGCAGCCAGGCTGCGGGCGTTCACCGAACAACCACCGGTGGCCAGGATGAAAGGCTGCTCCAGAAGGCTCACCAAGTCGATGCTCGACTCAGGCCAGGGATGATCCTCAGGCAATACCGCCACCCAGGAATCGCGGCCCAGCAACCACGAACGACGTTCAGGTCCCGGGTTGAGCACCACGCCCAGGTCCACCAGTTGCGCGTCGAGCAAGGCATGCACTTCGTCGTCGCTGACCTCCAGCTGCACTACCTCGATCCCCGGGTAGAGCTGGTTGAAGCGTTGCAGCAATGACGGCATGAAGGTCGCCATCACCACCGGAAACCCTGCCAGGCGCAGGCTGCCCCTGGGAATGCCACGGGCGGTGTCCACCAACTGGCGAATCTGCGCCAGGGCGCCGAGCATCACTCGTGCCTGTTCCAGCACTTGCAGACCGATCGCCGTGGGCAGGACCCGGCGGTGGTCACGGACGAACAAGCGAACGCCGAGCATCTCCTCCATCTGCGCCAGGGCCTGGCTGGCGCCGGATTGCGTCATGCCCACTTGCCCGGCGGCGCGGGTGATGGTGCCGTACTCGGCAATGGCCACCAACAACCGCCAGTGCATCAAGTTCATCATGACAGTAGCTATCCTTATGGAGTATTTCTGAAAGAGTAATTTTACCCATGTTGCCGGTGTACTCCACACTGGCTCTACCTTCACCTCAAAGGGAATTGCCCATGAAACTCTACTACGCTCCCCAAGCCTGCTCGCTGGCCTCCCATATCATCCTGCGGGAACTGCAATTGCCGTTCGAACTGGTCCGCGTCGACGTCCACACCAAACGCACCGCGGACGGCCAGGACTTCTACAGCATCAACCCCAAGGGCTATGTGGTGGCCCTGCAACTGGACAACGGCGAGCTGCTGACCGAGGGGCCGGCGGTCCTGCAATACCTCGCCGATCTCAAGCCCGAGGCCGGCCTCGCCGCGCCCAACGGCACCTGGCAGCGGGTCCGCCTGCAAGAGACCCTGAATTTCATCACCACCGAAGTCCATGGCATCCTCAACTGGCTGTTCAACCCTGATTTCGGGGACAAGGCCCGGGAAATATTCCGCCAGAAATTGGCCAAGCGCCTGGCCGTCGTAGAAAAGCAACTGGAACGCCAGGATTACCTGCAAGGCGCCCAGTTCGGAGTCGCCGATGCCTACCTGTTCACCGTGCTGCGCTGGACTGCGCTGTTCGATATCGACTTGGCGGCCTGGCCGGCCCTGGTGAAATTCCAGGCCCGCGTGGAGCAGCGCCCGGCCGTGCGCGCGGCGCTGGAAGTCGAACTGGACTGAACCGACCGCTGACACCAGACCGGTATCGGCCTGGTGCCGCTTCCCGGATCGATCAAGGGGGTGCGAGCCGCCTGCGATCGACCCGGGATTTCCTTATAATCCGCGCTCCTCAACCTCCCGCCATGCCCATGCCCAGCTACCGCATCAGCCAGCTTGCCGAGACCTCGCGGCCCTTGCTGAACAAGTTCTATCGCCAGCACCGATCATCCATGCGCGCCTCGACGGACGGTCAGTTGTGGGTGTTGCGCGATGGCGAGATTCTCGCGGGAATGAGCCTGAGTCCAGTGGCCCAGGGATACTGGTTGACGGGGCTGTTCGTCGCCCCGCCTCACCGCGGCCAGGGTTTGGCCGGGCGTTTGCTGGACGGCGCGCTAGGCTCGCTCCAAGGCCCGGTCTGGCTGTTCTGCCACCCGGACCTCGCCCCCTGGTACCAACGCCTGGGATTTGTCGCCGCCCCTCGACTGCCGCAACCCCTGGCCGAACGGCTGGTCCGTTACCAGCGCAGCAAACCGCTGCTGGCCATGGCCCGGCCTTGAACCCCGCAGTCAGTCGTCGGCCTGGGGATCGAGGTCGGGAAACAGCACCTCGGTGAACCCGAACTTGCGAAAATCGCTGATACGCGACGGGTACAAGCGGCCGATCACGTGGTCGCACTCATGCTGCACCACCCGGGCATGGAACCCCGAGGCCACGCGGACGATGGGCTCACCCTTGGGATCGAAGCCTTCATAGCGGATATGCCGATGACGCTGCACCACGCCACGCATGCCAGGTACCGACAGGCAACCCTCCCAGCCCTCTTCCAGCTCCGGGTTCAGGGGGGTGATCAAAGGATTGATGAGGATGGTCTGCGGCACCGCCTCGGCGTCCGGGTAACGCTCGCTGTGCTCGAAACCGAAGATCACCAACTGCAGGTCGACGCCGATCTGCGGCGCTGCCAGCCCCACGCCACCGACGCTTTCCATGGTCTGGAACATATCGTCGATCAGTTCCCAGAGTGACGGGCTGTCGAACATCTCGGGCGGTACCGGGGGGGCGACGCGCAGCAGGCGCTCATCGCCCATCTTGAGGATTTCACGGATCATGTTCAGGCTTCGTCAGTGCTCGGCTGGAGCGAGTGATCGCGGCCCAGTCCCGAAACGTGTTGTTTGTCGCCGGGCCCGTCAAAGTCCTTTGCACCAGGATCCTTGCCTTCGGCCGACATGTGTTCGATCACCGCATTCATTTCCGCGCCCAGCAACAACACCGCCGAAGAGATGTAGAAGTACAGCAGCAGGACGATGATCGCGCCGATACTGCCATACATCGCGTTGTAGTTAGCGAAGGTTTTCACATAGTAGGCGAACCCCAGGGAAGCAATGATCCACACCACCACAGCCAGTACCGAACCTGGAGTGATGAAGCGGAACTTCTGCTTCACATCGGGCATCACGTAGTACATCAAGGCCACCGCTACCATCATCAGCAGCACGATCACCGGCCAGCGCAGGATGGTCCACAGGGTGACGATGAAATCCTCCAGGCCCACCTGCCCCGCCAGCCAGGCCATCACCTGCGGCCCCAGGACCATCAGCGCCGCAGCCGCCAGGAGCATGCCGGCGATGCCCACGGTGTAGAAGATCGACAGCGGGAAACGCTTCCAGATCGGCCGCCCCTCCACCACGTCGTAGGCGGCATTCATCGCGCTCATCATCAGCCGCACACCCGCCGAGGCGGTCCACAGGGCGATGACGATACCCACCGACAACAAGCCGCCCTTGGACTGCTGCAATTGGTCGATCACCGGGTTCACCTGCTCCAGGGCTTCCCGGGGCAACACCAGCTCGGCCTGCAAGCGCAGCCAGGAGAAGAAGTCCGGCAGGTGCAGGAAACCGATCAGGGCGATGAGGAAGAGGATGAAGGGAAACAGCGAGAACAGCATCTGGTAGGCCAGGGCCGAGGCATAGGTGGACATCTCGTCCGCGATGAATTCGTTGACCGTGCGGATCAGCACCCGATGCAAGGGCAGGCCTTTGAGGTCCGGAAAAATCATAGCGTCTCCTTTCGCCGCAAAAAGGTTGAAGTCGCTGGCGACTCAGGGGGCGTTTTCTACAACAAATTAGCCTAGTTGGCGAACCACAACCATGACCGACGCTGGTTCTTCAGGGCTGCGGACATGAAAACGGCCATCCGAGGATGGCCGCCGGGACAACGCTCGCGCACATATAGTCAGGCTTTGTCGACGGTGCTCTTCACCGCATCCTTGGCCTTGCCGAGGGCCTGCTGGGCCTCGCCCTTCTTCTCCTGCAACTTGCCTTCGGCCTGCAAGCGGGTGTTGTCGGTGGCTTTGCCTACCCCTTGCTTGACGTTGCCGATGGCTTCGTTGACCAGACCCTTTGCCTTATCCGCTGTGCTACCCATGGTATTTCTCCGTGAGACGATGGTGGTTCGAACAAAAAGGGAAATGCGTTGCTACCCTGGGTTGACCTACGGCCGTTGCGCAGAGTTTCAATTATTTTGCTCCAGCCTTCGATCGCCGATCCGCGGTTGCGCTTTATGTTTGCCAGGCAACCCTGGAGAATGCGCGGCCGTTCAGGCCAAGCCCTGAAGATCCCATTTGCGTAGGAAGCTTATGAAATTCGATAAAAAGCAGGCCATCGCCCGTAGAAACCAGGAATTGGGCCGCGCGGTGCTGGACGTCGACAATTGCCAGTTCGCGGAACTCAACCGCAACCGCAATATCTGGTGGTTCGACATCCTGCTCGCCCGCCTGGCGGTCGGCCAGCAAGAATGGCTGCACCTGCTGCTGTACACCCCGAGCACCGACCAGTTGATCCACCTGAAGGTGCCGACCAGCTTCCTGCGCAAGAAGCGCGAAGGCCTGGAGGTGCGCAACGAAGGCAAGCGCAAGGCGGCACTGAGCCTGGAGCTGAGCGCCGACAAGGACTCCTTCCTCAAGGATGTACGCCCGGCCGGCACCGGCGTGGGTTTTGCCCAGTTCCAGCAGTAATTGGCCAGCATGAAAAAGCCCCGCACTGGCGGGGCTTTTTCATGGGCGCTACGGCTTACTTCTTCACGCCGAGCTTCTTCAGTTCTTCGTCACGCAGTTCGCGGCGCAGGATCTTGCCGACGTTGGTGGTCGGCAGGGCATCGCGGAACTCCACGGCCTTGGGCACCTTGTAGCCGGTGACATTGGCGCGCATGTGGGTCATTACCTGCTCCTTGGTCAGGGTGACCCCCGGCTTGGCGACAATGAAGATCTTGATGGTCTCGCCGGACTTCTCGTCCGGCACGCCGATCGCCGCACACTGCAGGACGCCCGGCAACGAGGCCAGCACATCTTCCAGTTCGTTGGGATACACGTTGAAACCCGAGACCAGGATCATGTCCTTCTTGCGGTCGACGATACGGATGTAGCCGTCGGGCTGGATCAAGGCGATGTCACCGGTCTTCAGCCAGCCTTCGCTGTTGAGGACTTCGTCGGTGGCATCCTGGCGCTGCCAGTAGCCCTTCATCACTTGCGGGCCCTTCACGCACAGCTCGCCGACTTCACCCAGGGGCAGTTCCTCGCCAGCATCGTTGACCACGCGGCACAGGGTCGACGGCACCGGGATGCCGATGGTGCCGATCTGGATGTTCTGGATCGGGTTGACCGTGGCCACCGGGCTGGTTTCGGTCATCCCGTAGCCTTCGCAGATCGGGCAGTTGGTCACCGACTTCCAGCGCTCGGCCGCGGCCAATTGCAGGGCCATGCCGCCGGATAGGGTGACCTTCAGCGCGGAGAAATCCAGCTTGCGGAACGCCTCGCTGTTGCACAGGGCGACGAACAAGGTGTTGAGGCCGACGAAACCGCTGAACTTCCACTTCGACAGTTCCTTGACCATCGCCGGCAGGTCGCGCGGGTTGGTGATCAGGATGTTGTGGTTGCCCATCAGCATGATGGCCATGCAATGGAAGGTGAACGCATAGATGTGGTACAGCGGCAGTGGCGTGATGAGGATCTCGCAACCTTCGTTGAGGTTCGAGCCCATCAGGGCCTTGCACTGCAGCATGTTGGCCACCAGGTTGCGGTGGGTCAGCATCGCGCCCTTGGCCACGCCGGTGGTACCACCGGTGTACTGCAATACCGCCACGTCGGAGCTGGCCGGGTTGGCCTCGCGAACCGGCTGGCCGTGGCCCTTGCGCAGCACGTCGTTGAACTTGATGGCCTGGGGCAGGTGGTAGGCCGGCACCATCTTCTTCACGTACTTGACGACGCTGTTGATCACCAGGCGCTTGAGCGGCGGCAGCAGGTCGGCCACCTCGGTGATGATCACGTGCTTGACCCCGGTCTTGGGCACCACGCTCTCTGCCAGGTGGGCCATGTTGGCCAGGCAGACCAGGGCCTTGGCCCCGGAGTCATTGAACTGGTGTTCCATTTCCCGTGCGGTATACAGCGGGTTGGTGTTGACCACCACCAGGCCAGCGCGGATCGCACCGAATACCGCGATCGGGTACTGCAGCAGGTTGGGCAGTTGCAAGGCGATTCGATCGCCAGGCTGCAAATCGGTATGCTGTTGCAGGTACGCGGCAAAAGCCCCGGACAGCTCGTACAGCTCACCGTAGGTGATTGTCCTGCCGAGGTTGCTAAAGGCCGGTTTGTCAGCGAAACGTTGGCAGGATTGCTTCAACACCGCCTGAATATTCGGATACTCGTCTGGATTGATATCGGCAGCAATTCCAGCTGGGTACTTATCCTTCCAAAAGTCTTCGATCATGGAAGCCCACTCCTCAGCAACGCGAATTCATCACCGCATTCGATGCGATTTTTATTGGGTGTGTGTTTTTATTGGTGTCTTTTTTGTGGTGAGTCTGGCTTTTTACTAGGCCGAGAAGTCACAAAGCGCGCCGAGAGTAGCAGCTTTGGAAAAGGCCGCCTAGAGCCAAAGAAGCCCTGAATAGTCACAAAAATGACTCAAGACCATTAAATGGTCATTTTTAGAGTAAAAATCCTACAATCACCGATTCCGCTCTGGCCCGCGGCTTTGCGCCCGACCACAGCAGCGCGGGCAAGCCCTGCACCCACCGGCTTGCCCGCGCAAGGTCAACGGACGGGACTCAGGCGATATCGCGCAGCTCGCGGCGCAGGATCTTGCCCACCGGGGTCATCGGCAGCGACTCGCGCAGGACGATGTGCTTGGGCACCTTGTAGCCGGTGAAATTCTCCTTGCAGTAGGCCTTGAGCTCTTCGAGGCTGACCCCCGTTTCCCGGGGCACGACGAATAGCTTCACGGCCTCGCCGGAGCGTTCGTCCGGCACCCCGATCACCGCGCAGTTGGCTACCTTCGGGTGGGCCATGAGTACATCCTCGATTTCGTTCGGGTACACGTTGAAGCCCGAGACGATGATCATGTCCTTCTTGCGGTCGACGATACGCACGAAACCATCCGGATCGATCACCGCGATGTCCCCTGAGCGGAACCAGCCCTCGGCGTCCAGCACCTCTGCCGTGGCCTCGGGGTTCTGCCAGTAGCCCTTCATGATCTGCGGCCCCTTGATGCACAGCTCGCCACGCTCGCCCAGCGGCAACTCGACGCCCTGGTCATCGATGACCTTGACCAGGGTGCCCGGTACCGGAAGGCCGACGGTACCCAGCCGTGAGCTGTCGCCATAGGGATTGGTGCAGGCCACCGGCGACGTCTCGGTCAAGCCATAGCCTTCGGTAATGCGGCAGCCGGTGAGTTTCTGCCAGCGCTCGGCCGTGGCCTTGACCAGCGCCGTGCCACCGGAGTTGGTCAGCTTGAGATTGGAGAAATCCAGGTGCTTGAATTCCGGGTGATCCATAAGCGCCACGAACAATGTGTTGAGGCCCAGGAATGCCGAGAACCGCCAGTTCTTCAGCTCCTTGACGAAGCCACCGATATCCCGCGGGTTGGTGATCAGCACGTTGTGGTTGCCGGTGACCATCATGCACATGCAGTTAGCGGTGAAGGCATAGATGTGGTACAGCGGCAGCGGCGCCACCATCACCTCCTGGCCCTCACGCCACTGGGTGTTGCCATCGGGGCCGTGCTGGCCGAGACAGGCACGGGCTTGCTGCATGTTGGCCACCAGGTTGCCATGGGTCAGCATCGCGCCCTTGGCCAGGCCGGTGGTGCCGCCGGTGTATTGCAGCACGGCGATATCGTCGAGCCCTATCGCCAGCGGCTTGATGCCCTGGCCGCGTCCCAGGCGCAGGGCGCTCTTGAAGGAGATGGCCTGGGGCAGGTGGTAGGCCGGCACCATCTTTTTGACCTTGTCCACCACGGTATTGACCAGCCAGCCCTTGGCGATGGGCATCAGGTCGCCCATCCGGGCCTCGATCAAGTACTGCAGGTCGGTGTCGCCCAGCACTTCCTGGACCTTCTGCCCGAACATGTTCAGGTACACCAGGGCCCGGGCTCCGGAGTCCTTGAACTGGTGGCGCATCTCGCGCGCGGTGTACAGCGGGTTGGTGTTGACCACCACCAGGCCGGCGCGCAGGGCGCCGAACACGGCGATCGGGTATTGCAGGACGTTGGGCATCTGCACCGCGATGCGATCCCCGGGCGCCAGGTCGGTCTGGCTCTGCAGGTAGGCGGCGAACGCCGCGCTGTGGCGCTCCAGTTCGGCGTAGGTCAGGGTCACTCCCATGTTGCTGAAGGCCGGGCGGTCGGCAAATTTCTTGCAGGAACGCTCAAACACCTCGATCACCGACTTGTAGGCCCCCTGGTCGATGTCGTTGGGGACGCCGGCCGGGCGCTTATCATTCCAGAAATCAGGTTGCATTATTCTTGTCCTCTTATTTTGCCTGAACGATCCTGGCCGCCTCTGCAACGCTGCCAGGGCGGGGCTCTTCGGACGTTAGCAGCTATGGCGATTCAGGCAAATATGGGCAAGTGTGTCATTAATTGTGTGAATCTTGCTTCCAACAGGTGCCCGAATCGGACGCGCCAGCAACGATGGGCTATATAGTGCAGCGTCTTCGAGCAAAGGAATCGCCATGACCCACGACATGTTCTGGTTGACCACCAGTGACCACCACCGGCTGTTCGTCAACCAGTGGATGCCCACCAGCCCGCCCAGGGCGATTGTCCTGCTGTCCCATGGCATGGCCGAGCACAGTGGTCGCTATGCCCGCCTGGCCCAGGCCCTGTGCGACGCAGGTTATGGCGTGTGCGCCCCGGACCAGCGTGGCCACGGCCGTACCGCCGAGCAGGGGGTACTCGGCCATTACGCGGATCACGGCGGCTGGAGCAAGGTGGTGGGCGACCTGGCCAGTCTCAACCAGCACATCGGCCAACAATACCCCGGCACGCCCATCGTGTTGCTGGGACACAGCATGGGCAGCTACATCGCCCAGGCCTACCTGCTGCACCACAGCGCCAGCCTGCATGGGGCGATCCTCAGCGGCTCGAATTTCCAGCCGGTGGCCCTGTACCGCGCCGCCAGCCTCATTGCTCGTTTCGAGCGCTGGCGCCAGGGCGGCCAGGGCCGCAGCGCCCTGATCGAATGGCTGTCCTTCGGCTCGTTCAACAAAGCCTTCAAGCCCAACCGCACGGCCTTCGACTGGCTCAGCCGGGACCCGGCGGAAGTCGACAAGTACGTCAACGACCCCCTGTGCGGCTATCGCTGCACCAACCAGCTGTGGATCGACCTGCTCGGCGGACTGCAGCAAATCAGCAAGATAGCCAACCTGGCACAGATCGATCCGGGCCTGCCGCTGCTGGTCATGGGCGGCGAATGTGATCCGGTGAGCGATGGCAAGCGTCTCAAGGATCTGGCCGGCGCCTTGCGCGAGGCCGGCAGCCAGTGCCTGCAACTGAATATCTACCCGCAGGCGCGCCATGAACTGTTCAACGAAAGCAATCGCGACCAAGTGACCGAGGACGTACTGGCCTGGCTGGAACAGGCATTGCAACACCGCAGGCCGGCACGTTCGGAATAGGTCGCCGGCCAGTACGCTCAATTATCTGCCATAGGATTTGCACAACATGACCCAGGTTACCAACACCCCATACGACGCCCTGGAAGTCGGCCAGACCGCCCAGTACAGCAAGACCGTCGAGGAGCGTGATATCCAGCTGTTCGCCGCCATGTCCGGCGACCACAACCCGGTGCACCTGGACCCCGAGTTCGCCGCCGCCACCATGTTCAAGGAGCGCATCGCCCATGGCATGTTCAGCGGCGCGTTGATCAGTGCGGCAGTGGCCTGCGAGCTGCCTGGCCCGGGCACTATCTACATCGGCCAGCAGATGAGCTTCCAGAAGCCAGTGAAGATCGGCGACACCCTGACCGTGCGCCTGGAAATCCTGGAAAAGCTGCCCAAATTCCGCGTGCGCATCGCCACCCGCGTGTTCAACCAACGTGATGAGCTGGTGGTCGACGGCGAAGCCGAGATCCTCGCGCCGCGCAAGCAACAGACCGTGACCCTGCCAACCCTGCCAGCCATCGCCATCGGCTGACCCCGGGCCGATACGCCGGCCCCGTTACTTGCGCCCCTCTTCGACCTGAACGCTGGCGGTCATGCCGGCGCTCAGGTTGATGCCTTGCGGCACCTTGTCGAGCTTGATCCGCACCGGAATCCGCTGGGCCAGGCGCACCCAGTTGAAGGTCGGCTCCACCTCGGCCAGCAGTTGCCCGTCAGGCGTGGCGTTGCGGTCGGTGATCCCTCGACTGATGCTTTCGACATGCCCCTGCAAGGCCTCCCCGGCGCTCATCAGCCAGACCTTGACCGGATCACCGACCTTGATCCGCGGCAGCTTGGTTTCCTCGAAGTAGGCCTGGACATAAAAGGTCGAGTCATCCACCAAAGCCATCACCGACTGCCCGGCGTTGACGTAGTTGCCTTCGGCCAGGCGCAGGTTGGTGATGTGCCCATCCCGTGGCGCGCGAACCTGGCTGCGGGCCAGGTTCAGTTCGGCGACCTTGGCTTCGGCCTGGGCCTGGCGCAGTTCGCCACGGGCAACCCCGGCGTTGATCTGGGCATTCTCCCGCAGCTCGGCGCTGATGGCCTGGGGTCCCAGGGCCGCACGCCGACTGGCCTCGTGCTCGCGCAGATTGAGTTGCTGCTGGCGGGTCTGTACCACGGCCTGGGCCTTTTCCAGGGCCGCCTCGAAACGCTCGCGATCGATGCTCAGCAACAGCTCGCCGGCCTTGACCTGCTGGTTGTCCGCCACCTTGAGCTCGCGCACCCAGCCGGAGACGTCGGGGGCGACGATCACCACATCGGCGCGGATTCGCGCGTCGCGGGTCCAGGGGGTGAGCATGTAGTACTGCCACAGGTGATAACCGGCGAAGACCGCCAACGCCACCAGGCACAGGGTAAACAGGACACGTACCGGTGTACGCATGGACAACTCCTTATAAAGGTCCGAGGACGAACGTGACCGCCGCCAGCACACAGACATACAACGCACAATCGAACAACGCTTCGTGCCAGATCCAGCGCCCCACCCCGCAGGCCCGTAGCAACAGGCGCAGCGCACCGGTGAGCGCCAGCGCCAGCACCACGTAGGTCAGGAACGGACTGAGCAGCACCCCGCCCAGCGACCACTCACGCAGCCCCATGACTTTCCTCCTGCTGCCGGCACCAACTGCGCCAGCTGTTTTGCAATTGCAGCACCGCGCCCTTGGCCAGCTTCAGTGCATCGCTGGGTGGCTGCTGTTCCAGGGCTGCGAGCAAGGCGGCACTGGGCGCCACCAGGGCGTCCTGGCGGCTACCCGCCGGGCCTTGCTCCAGGGTGCGCTGCAGATCTTCGAAATACCTGTGCTGGGCGACGCCTGCCGGCACTTGGGCCACCGCCAGGCTCAGGCGCAAGTGCATCAGCTCATCACCGATATCCAGGCCCAGCAGGCCGTCATCCCAGCGACTGCGGGCCGGCTCGGGCAACTCCGGGTAATGCCGGGCCAGCTGCAACAGGCGGTCGGCCATGCGTCCGCCAAACCAGCTTTCGGCCCCCCGCAGGTTGCGCCGGGTCAGGCGCACCAGGTCACTCAGGGTCGCCGCCAGCAGGCGCCGGCCATGCCAGGCCGGATTTCGCAGGATCAGCAGACGGAAGGCCAGCACCGCCGCCCCGACCCCCAGCACCATGGCCTGGGCGCTGTTGAGGAAGTTGGCCACGTCGAAGGTCATGTGGTTCATCGGCGAGATCAATACGATGAAGTGCAGGCAGAACGAGGTGGCGGTGGCGCCGATCTGCGGCTTGGCCATGCCCAGGGCCCCGAGGAACAACGGCACGCCCATGGCCATCGCCAGCATCGGGAAACCGCTCCACTGGGGCAGTAGGATCTGCCCGACGAAGAAGGCCGCAGGCAGCGCCAGGAAGATCCCGCGCATGAAGCTCATGCCGATCTGCGCACCGTTCTCGCGGCTGGCGAACAAGCCGCAGACCACACAGGTCAGCAACATCGCCCCGGAAGCCGCGGGCCAGGCGGTAGCCAGCCAAAAACTGGCCACCGTGAGGAAGGCCAGGGCACTACGAGCGCCGAAGACCAGGGCCAACGACAGGTCACGGTGGGGCGTCAGGTTCGCCGGCTGCTCCACCGGCCCTCGTCCCCGTTGCACCGCATCCAGGGCCTGGCTCGCGGCCAGGGCAGTGTCGAGCAACAGGGCGAAACGCGCCAGGCAGAAGCCCTGGGCCGGGCTCAGGTGCTGATCATGGGAAGCATCCAGCAGGCGCGGACGCAACACCTGCAAATCGGCCTTGTCCGTCGTGGCCAGGGCCTGCTGCACCTGGTCCAGCCAGGGTTGCAACTGCCGGGCCTCATCGGCGTCCAGTTGCTTCCACTGGCGCCGCACCGAACGCGAGATGCGCAACAGCTTCAGCAGCTTCTGGCTCAAGCCGCTGATGGCCCTGGCCCGCTGGCGCCCCGACGGCCCCTCGAACCAGGCATGTTCGCGCTGGGCATCCACGGCGACGATCCGTCCGAGGATCTCCAGCAAACCCTTGCGCGCCTGGGCATCGCCGGCCAGGGTGGCACGGGCCGCCTGCATCCCGCTCTGCCAGGCGGCATGGGCTTGTTCCGCCAGTTGGCGCTCGACCCGCAGGGGCCAGATCAGGGCGCTGCTGGCGGTGGCGCAGATGATTCCCAGGGAAATTTCCGTACAACGCGCCACCGCCTGGTCGAAGATGCTCAACGGATGGTTGATGGCCGGCAAGGCGATGATCGCCACGGTGTAGCCGGCCAGCACGAAGGAATAGGACCAGGCGCTGCGCAACAAGGTGGAACTGGCGGTGCACAGCCCCAGCCACAGCGCCAGGGCCAGCAGGAACAACCAGGGAGTCTGGGCGAACAGGCCCATGAACAGCACCGACATGAAGGTGCCGACCAGGGTCCCCAACAGCCGCGCCAGGCCCTTCTGCAAGACCATGCCGGACAGTGGCTGGGCGACGATGAACGCAGTCATCAAGGCCCAGGAGGGCTGCTCCAGGCCCCAGCGCAGCGCTAGCCACAGCGCCAGCCCGCCACCCAGCAGGGTCTTGATCGCGAACTGCAGCGCGGGAAGGCTCGGGGCAAGCAGGGCCTGCAAGGTAATGGGCACGGACAAGGACTCTTGGAGGTACGAATTAAACATAGCCGGGAACGCCCAGGACGGGCGCAGGCCAATTATTAGCAAGCTAACTAAACTCCGTCCAGCGCTAAATCCAAGGCACAAAAAAACGCCAGACTGGCTGGCGTTTTTGACAGCTTTTAACCTTAGGAGCGGGCGCGAGCCTGGTTGCGCAGGGCCTTGACCTGGTCATGGTTGCGTTGCGCGCCGTGGTACTGGCGCTCCACCACGTCACGAATGCCCACCAGGTTGTGCTTGGAGATTTTCTCCAGGGCTTCCTTGTAGGCTTTCAGGGCATGGTTCTCACCCCGCTCGGCCTCGTTGAGCACGGCTTCCTCGTCCTTGCCGGTCACCATGGACTTGAGGTCGACCCAACGCCGGTGCAAGTCGCCGCTGACGCTGGTGGAGGTCTCCGGATCGCCGCCCATGGAACGCACCACCGATTGCAATTCAGCCGCGGCGGCGGCGCAGTCGGTGGAACGCTTGATGAACAGGGCCTTGAGCTCCGGATGCTGGATGTCCTCGGCACAGGTCTTGAAGCCCTCCTGGCCATCCTTGCTGGTCTCGATCAGGCTGTTGAGTACCGAAATCGCTTCTTTGTTCAAGTCAGTCATTTTCAGGTTCCTTGCAGGTTACGAGAATGGGATCGACCGTGGCCGACCTTCCTGCCGTTTACCATTGCAGCGCCCATGCCAGACTCACCAATAAAATATTTTTCTTTATATTCAAGAAGTTAATAGAAACAGGAAAATCTGTATCCGCGTTATTTGCATGATCTGTCATTTGGCCTGCATGCAGAATGCCTGTATTTTCCAAGACTCTCGTAGCACACCACGGTGGCGGCCATGACCCCTGAAACACTCGAACTGCTGGTCACCCGGGAAATGCCCTTCGGCAAGTACAAGGGACGCATCCTCGCCGACCTGCCCGGCCCTTATCTCAACTGGTTCGCCCGCGAAGGCTTTCCCAAGGGCGAACTCGGCGGCCTGCTGGCGCTGATGCAGGAAATCGACCACAACGGCCTGTCCGACCTGCTCGATCCGCTACGCGCCAAGCACGGCAAGCCCAAGCCCCGCCATTGACCACTGCCCTTCCCTGAACCTCCATCACCGATAAAGAGCCCAGCATGCCAAGGACTGCCACCACGCTGGCCCGCGACGAAGAGCATTGGCGGGGCATTGCCCGGCAGTTCGACCTCGAGTCCGGACCGATCAACCTCGAGAACGGCTATTTCGGGCGCATGACCCGCAAGGTGGCCGAGGACTACCAACGCAATATCCTGTGGGTCAACAGCAGCAATTCGGTGCATGTGCGCCAGCGCTTCGAGCAGGTCGAGGCCTTGCAGATCCGCCACCAGCTGGCGCGTTTGCTGGCAGTCCCGGATAACGCCGTGGCCCTGACCCGCTGTGCCTCCGACGCCTTGCAATCACTGATCCGCAACTACAATCGCCTGCAACCCGGAGACCAGGTGCTGCTCAGCGACCTGGAGTACGACACGGTGAAAAGCGCCATGCGCTGGCTGGCCCGCCATCGTGGCGTGGAAGTGATAGAAATCCAGCACCAGCACCCTGCCAGTTTTGACAGCCTTTTGGCGACCTACAAGGATGCATTCGAGCGCTATCCGCGCCTCAAGTTGCTCCCCCTGACCCACGTCACCCACCGCAGCGGCCTGGTGATGCCGGTCCAGGCCATTGCCGCGCTGGCCAAGGAATACGAGGTCGATATCATCCTCGACGGCGCCCATGCCCTGGGCCAGATCGATTTCGACCTGCAACAGCTGGGCATCGCCTTTGCCGGTTTCAACCTGCACAAGTGGATCGGCGCGCCATTGAGCCTGGGCTTTCTCTACATCGATCCCGAGCGCCTGGACGCCATCGACCCCGACATGGACGAATTCCACTTTCCGGCGGACGACATCCGCGCCCGCACGCCCTACAGCACACCCAACATCCCGGCCTTGATGACCTTGCCGCTGGTGTTCGAGGAACACCGGGCCATGGGCGGCGCGGCAGCCAAGGGCGCTCGCCTGAACTACCTGCGCGAAACCTGGACCGAAGCCGTGCGCCAGTTGCCGGGCATCGAGGTGATGACGCCGGCGGACCCGCGCCTGTGCTGCGCCATCAGCGCCCTGCGCTTCACTGGCCACCAGGATCAGCAAGCCCTGGTGGACCGGCTGCTGCGCGACTACGACCTGTTCACGGTGATCCGCAAGGGTGCAGGCTTCGGCCCCTGTATCCGCATCACCCCGGGCCTGGTGACGCCGCTGGAGCATATCCAGCGCCTGGTCGTCGCCCTTGAAGAACTGGCCACCAGCTGAAACCTTCCGGAACCGCTGCCCCGGGCCGCCACCAGCCCATTGCGCCAGCGGTTACGGGGAGTTCAGGTCGGCACTTTTTTCCGGGCAAAAAAAAGGTGCGCCGACCAAGCGCACCATAAAGCCGTAGAACACACCAACGAATAGGATTGGAGCTTCAGTCCAGCAGGGCCAGGGCCTGCGCCGTGCACTCCTGGATACGGGCCCAGTCGCCGTCCTTGATCCACTGTGGATCGAGCATCCAGCTACCGCCCACGCACATCACGTTCTTCAACGCCATGTAGCTCTTGATATTGGCCGGGCCGACACCGCCGGTAGGGCAGAACTTGACCTCGCCGAACGGGCCACCCAAAGCCTTGATCGCCGCCACGCCACCGCTGACCTCAGCCGGGAACAGCTTGAAGCGGCGATAACCCAGGGCATACCCCTCCATGATCCCGGAGGCGTTGCTGATTCCCGGCAACAGCGGGATTGGGCTGGCGACGCTGGCTTGCAGCAGCTCGCGGGTGATGCCCGGGGTGACGATGAACTGCGAACCCGCCGCCTCCGCCGCCGCCAGCATCTGCGGGTCGAGCACGGTGCCGGCGCCGGTCACCAGCTCCGGGCGCTGCTCACGCAGGATCTGGATGGCCTTGAGACCGAACTGCGAACGCAGGGTGACTTCCAGGGCCGTCAGGCCGCCCGCGGCCAGGGCATCGGCCAGCGGCAGCACGTCCTGCTCACGGGCGATGGTGATCACCGGCAGGATCCGCGCCTTGGCGCAGAGGCTGTCGAGCAGGGCTACTTTGTCCGCCATGGAAACGGTCGGAGGGAGGTTTGTCATCGCGGCTGATCCTTGGCTCATGGGCACCAGTAAATCTCTAACGGGGTTTGCAGGAAGGCGCGAATCGGCATGTCGGCGACCACGTCGCCAGCCAGTGCGGCACCCAGGGTGGTCAGCTTGGACTGACCGGAAATCGACAGCAGGCTGCTACGGGCCGACGCCAGCAGGGCCCGGCTCATGCTCAGGCGCTGACGGGGCACGGTAGGCGCCAGCATCGGCCAGCACCGGCGGCTGCCAGCGGGTTCGAGCGCCTCGGCCAGGTTCGGGCTGCCAGGGAACAGCGAGGCCGTATGCCCGTCATCGCCCATGCCCAGCACCAGCACATCGATTCCGGGCAACTGCGCCAGGGCCTCGTCGGCTTGCCGGGCGGCTTCTTCCAGGCTGGCCGCGGCGCTATAGAGACCAAGGAAACGCGCCTTGGCCACCGGCCCCACCAGCAAGTGCTGCTTGAGCAGGCCGGCGTTGCTATCGGCATGCTCCACCGGAACCCAGCGCTCGTCGGCCAGGCTGATCAGCACCTTGGACCAGTCCAGCTCCTGCTTGACCAGGGCCTGGAAGAACGCCACAGGGCTGCGGCCACCGGAAACCACCAGGCTTGCCTGGCCCCGGGCGGCAATGGCCTCGCGCAGTTGTTCGGCGACCTTCAGGGCCAGGCCCGCAGCCAGCAGGGTCGAGCTGCGAAATTCGTGGGCGCGCACGCCCGCCGGCAATTGCAAATCAGATATCGCCATACCACGACCTCCCATCCCGCGTGATCAGTGCAATGGAACTCATTGGCCCCCAGGACCCGGCCGCATAGGGCTTGGGTGCATCACCGGACTTCTTCCAGCCGGCGATCAACTGGTCGCACCACTTCCACGCGGCTTCGATTTCATCTTTGCGCACAAACAGGTTCTGGTTGCCGCGCATCACTTCCAGCAACAAGCGCTCGTAGGCGTCGGGAATCCGCGCGCTGCGATAGGTATCGGAAAAATTCAGCTGCAACGGACCGCTGCGCAGTTGCATGCCCTTGTCCAGGCCCTGCTCCTTGGTCATCACCCGCAACGAGATGCCTTCGTCCGGTTGCAGGCGGATGATCAGCTTGTTGCTGATCTGCAGGCGCTGCTCGGGGGCGAAGATGTAGTGCGAGGGTTCCTTGAAGTGGATGACGATCTGCGACAGTTTCTGCGGCATGCGCTTGCCGGTGCGCAGGTAGAACGGCACCCCGGCCCAGCGCCAGTTGCGGATATCCACACGCAGCGCGACGAAGGTCTCGGTATCGCTCTGGGTGTTGGAGTTTTCTTCCTCCAGGTAGCCAGGTACCGATTGGCCCTCGCTGTGGCCGGCGATGTACTGGCCACGTACCACCTGGGTGGTCAGGCCTTCTGGGCTGATGGGCGCCAGGGCCTTGAGCACCTTGACCTTCTCATCGCGGATGCTGTCGGCCGAGAGGTCGGCCGGCGGGTCCATGGCGATCAGGCAGAGCAATTGCAGCAAGTGGTTCTGGATCATGTCCCGCAGCTGGCCGGCCTTGTCGAAATAGCCCCAGCGGCCTTCGATGCCGACCTTCTCGGCCACGGTGATTTCCACGTGGGAGATGTAGTTCTGGTTCCACTGGGTTTCGAACAGGCTGTTGGCGAAACGCAGGGCGATCAGGTTCTGTACCGTTTCCTTGCCCAGGTAGTGGTCGATCCGGTAGATGCGGTTCTCCGGAAAGAACTGCGCCACGGCATCGTTGACCTTGCGCGAGGAATCCAGGTCCGAGCCGATGGGTTTTTCCAGGACCACCCGGGTGTGCTGGTTGAGCCCGACCCGCGACAGGTTCTCGCAGATCGCCCCGTACACCGCCGCCGGCGTGGCGAAATAGGCGATCAGGCGCTGCTCGCTGCCGACCCGCTCGGCCAGGGCCACGTAGTCCTCGGCCTTGAGGAAATCCACATGCAGGTAGCTCAGGCGGGCCAGGAATCCCTTCAACACGGCGGCGTCGATGTCATGGGCGCCGACGTACCTGTGCAACTCAGCCTCGATATTGGCCAGGTGTTCCTGCTCGCTGCCCGGCTCGCGGGCCAGGGCCAGGATCCGTGTGTCCTCATGCAAGAGGCCGGCGGCATCGAGCTGGTACAAGGCAGGAAACAGCTTACGCAGCGCCAGATCGCCCAGCGCGCCGAACAAGGCAAAGGTGCAGGGTTCAACCGTTATCGAAGGCATGATGTTTGTTCTTTTATCAAGTTAAGCTACAAATACCTTTTTTCAAGGCATCACTCAAGGAAAAATGTAGTAATAAACATAACATTTTCACAAAATATCGATTCCAGGTGGTCCTCATTCCGGGCCACCAGTACGATAGGCCACCTTTCAACTTCGCATTGCAGGCGCGGCGAGCCCGGCACGCAGCGTAATCCCGGGACCCCGGCGGCATCACGATCGCCAACGCCCTTCCCGGATTGACCGCCTCCCGGCTTCCCCGTTTCACCTGTCTAGCCGATCTAGGAAACCTGAATGGACCGAGTGCGAAATCTACTGGAGCAGATCCAGAACCGCCTTGAAGAATTGAACAAGGCGGAACGCAAAGTCGCCGAAGTCATCCTGCTCAACCCGCAGCAGGCCACCCGCTTCAGCATCGCCGCCCTGGCCCAGGCCGCGTCGGTCAGCGAACCGACGGTCAACCGCTTCTGCCGTTCGTTCGGCGTCAGCGGCTACCCGGAACTCAAGCTGCAACTGGCCCAGAGCCTGGCCAGCGGCGCTGCGTACGTCAGCCGTGCGGTGGAAGCCGACGATGACCCGGCAGCCTACACCCAGAAGATCTTCGCCAGCGCCATCGCCTCGCTGGACAGCGCCTGCCAGCAGATCGACCCGCAGCAGGTCAGCCGCGCCGTGGACATGATGATCCAGGCCCGGCAGATCCACTTCTTCGGCCTCGGCGCCTCGGCTCCGGTGGCCATGGACGCCCAGCACAAGTTCTTCCGCTTCAACCTGGCGGTGTCGGCCCACCCCGACGTACTGATGCAGCGCATGCTCGCCTCGGTGGCGCACACCGGCGACCTGTTCGTGATCATCTCCTACACCGGCCGCACCCGCGAATTGGTGGAGGTCGCGCGCCAGGCTCGGGAGAACGGCGCCTCGGTGCTGGGCATCACCGCCGCCGGCTCGCCGCTGGCCAAGGCATGCAGCCTGAGCGTGCACCTGCCACTGCCGGAAGACACCGATATCTACATGCCCATGACCTCGCGGATCATCCAGCTCACGGTGCTCGATGTCCTGGCCACCGGCATGACCCTGCGCCGTGGCGTGGACTTCCAGCCGCACCTGCGCAAGATCAAGGAAAGCCTCAACGCCAGCCGCTACCCGGCAGGCGACGAGCTCGACTGAAGCCACAGGCTCCCGCGACCCGCGGGAGCCTCTTTGCCCTACCCCGCCGCGCGCGCCTGCAGGCTCAGGTGGGCCCGCTCCCCCGGTGCCAGCCGCAGGCTGTCGGTGCCGCCGGCAGCCGCCTCGACACAGACGAAACGCGACACCTCGCTCCAACTCACCCCCAGCAGTGGCCGGGTACCAGGATGCCAGACCACGGTGTCGGCGTCCTCGCCGGTATCGATGCGCAGTGCGCGTTGCCAGGCGCGGTCCTCGATTTGCAACTCGCCCTCGTGCTGGAACACCCGCTGGCAGCCACCGTCGACCCGCAATTCGCCCTGTTGCCGGCAGGCCTGGCGATTCAAATGATCGTAGCCCTCGGCGCCATCGAGCCCAGACAGCGCTACCTCACCAACGTCGCCAATACGCCAGTAGGCGTGCAAGGCCTGGCTCAACTGGCAGGGTTCGCTGTCCTGGTGCTCGGTGCTCAAGCGCAGATCCATGCCCCGGCCCAGGTGCGCATGCAGCTCGACCTTCCAGTCGCACAGCTGCAATTGCCAATGCAGGCGCACACCGTCGTCATCGCTGTCGCTGTCCAGCAGCTTCCAGTCCAGCAAGCGCGCCCAGCCATGGGACGGCCAGGCATTCTCGCTCGGATGACGGCCATACCAGGGCCAGCACACCGGCACCCCACCCCGGATCGCCCCCACCTGCGGCCACTTCGCCGCGCACCAGAGCCAGGGTTTTTCCCCGGCGGGCTGGAAGTGCAGGAGCTGCGCGCCCTGGCGGCTGAATACCGCCTGGCACAGCGGATGGTCGATCACCAGCACATCGCGCATCTGGTAGCGCTCCCAGGCAAACACCGGGCGCTCGCGCAGGGTCTTGAAAAAACGTTGCAGGGGATGCTCATGCATGTGCCGCGGTCCTGAAAATCATGGTGGTGGTCGTACAGCTGGCGGCTGTCGCGAGAGCGCCTGGCAAAAAAAAGCGGATAGCCAAGGCCATCCGCAATATGCGCACAGAGAAAGGAGCTTATCGCAACAGCGTCAGAACACCGACTGAATTTTCAGGCCGGCCACCAGGGCGTTGTCGACCTGGTCCACACCGCCCGGATGGGTGATGTATTGCAGGTTCGGCCGCACGGTCAGCCAGTCGGTCACATGGAAACCGTAGTTGAGCTCGTAGTTGTACTCGGTCTCGCGCAGGGGCGAGTACAGCGGATTGTCGTAGTCGCTCACACCGATGGCGGCGTTGGCCAGCTGGGCGTTCTTCTTCACGTCGTCGTTGACATGAATGCGGGCGAAACCGATGCCCACGTCATCCTTTGGCCGGGCATCGAACGGCCCCTTGTAGACGAACATCAGCGACTGGTAGTTGTCGACGACGTTGGTGTCCTTGTCATGAAAAGTAGCGTTGGCGGCGATGTTCAGGCCACGCGAGGCGTCGCCGTTATGGCTGGTGAGCTGCTGCTGGGCGACGAACCAGTAGCCGTGCTTGCTGTTGTGCACGCGGTAGGCGCTACCGGTGCTGGCGGCATCCTGGCCATTGACGTCCTCGCGTACGTCATTGGCCTTGGCGGTGCTCTTGTAGTAACCCACCCGGTACTCGCCTGGCAGGTTGTTGACCTTCGGCGACCACACCAGTTCTACCGGCAGCACGGTGCCCTTGGTGCCACTGCCGCTGAGCTTGAAGCCGTTGCCGTGCTCGGTTTGCGACGGGTTCTGGTTGTAGGCGCCGATCTGCGCATAGAACTCGGGGGTGATGTGGTACTTGATGCGCAACGCCGCCTGGCTGACCGGCCAGTTGTACCAGATGTTGGTCGCCCAGTTGCCCACCTGGGAACCACAGAAGGCCAGGTTCTGGAACTCGCAGGGGAAGGTGTTGAAGTCCTCGCCCTCGCCGAAATAACCGGCCTTGACGTCCAGCTTGCCGTCCAGGAATTGGTGTTGGATCCACAGTTGGGTCAAGCGCACCATGTGCCCGCGGCCGTAGACCTCCTGGGAGGAACTCAAGGTGCCGGCCCGGGGATCGCCGACGCGATCGTTGGAGATGTTCTGGCCATTACGGTTGGTCAGCTGGATCTTGGCCTGGGTGTTGTCCCAGCCCAAAAGCTTCTGCAGGTCGAACGCCACGCCCAGGCCGAACTGGTCGCTGTAGCGCCCGGTCTTGTCGTCGTTGTAGCCACCGTGGAGGTTGGCGCCCATCTCCGCGACGTAGTCGGCCTTGATGTCGATCCCCTGCTCCAGCAGCTTGGTGCGGGTCCCGCCCCAATCGCCGGTCATCCACTTGGAGTTGGCGCCGAACGCTTCGTCGGCCATGGCCTGGCCGGAGAGGACCAGCGCCGCCATCGCCGACAGCTGGCAGAGCAGGCGGGTATTGCCATGTTGCTTCTTCATCCCTACATCCTCGTCTTTATTGTTATTAACGGTTTATCCAACGCGGTTTACAGTTCCTGCGACGGATGACAGGCCATCCGCCCCGAATTCATCGCCCCTTGAATTGCGCCACATTGCCGCCGTGGCCCTGGGCCATGGCAGGGCCGGCCGCGCCCAGGCGCTCGCCGCTCTGGGCATCGAACAACAGGACCCGGGCCGGGTCGAACTGCAAGGTCAGGTTCTGCCCGGCCGCGGGCGCCTGGTCCG
Organism: Pseudomonas sp. KCJK8993; assembly: GCF_046230915.1. NCBI lineage: Bacteria > Pseudomonadati > Pseudomonadota > Gammaproteobacteria > Pseudomonadales > Pseudomonadaceae > Pseudomonas > Pseudomonas sp. KCJK8993. The sequence goes on along the minus strand of NZ_JBJJLO010000014.1, from coordinate 8,427 downwards.
GGGCCAGGCGGCAGCAGACCTTGGTGCCATTGAGGGTGACGAATACCAGGGTATCGGGCCCGGTGGGCTCCACCACCTCGACCTCGGCGCGGATGCTCGGCAGGCCGTTGGCCTCGGCGGGCGCCAGGGCAATCTGCTCCGGACGAATGCCCAGGATCACCTCGCGCTCCTCGAGCCCGGCGTCACGCGGCCCCAACGGCAGCTCGCAGCGGGCCTGGCCACTGTCCAGCAAGGCCAGCAACCGTCCCTCCTGGCGTTGCAGGCGCAGGGGAATGAAGTTCATCGGCGGCGAGCCGATGAAGCTTGCCACGAACAGGTTGGCCGGATCGTTGTAGATCTGCTGCGGCGTCCCGAATTGCTGGATGATCCCGTCCTTCATCACCGCCACCTTGTCCCCCAAAGTCATGGCCTCGATCTGGTCGTGGGTGACATACACCGTGGTGGTCTTCAGGCGCTGGTGCATCAACTTCATTTCGGTACGCATCTCGACCCGCAGCTTGGCGTCGAGGTTGGACAGCGGCTCGTCGAACAGATAGATCTTCGGCCGCCGCGCCAGGGCCCGGCCCATGGCCACCCGCTGCTGCTGGCCACCGGAGAGCTGGCCCGGCTTGCGCGCCAGCAGGTGCTCGATCTGCAGCAGCTTGGCCACCCGCGCCACCTCGGTATCGATCTCGGCGGCGGGCATCTTGCGGATCTTCAGGCCGAAGGCGATGTTGTCGCGCACGCTCATGGTCGGGTACAGCGCGTAGGACTGGAACACCATGGCGATGTCCCGGTCCTTGGGGCTCATGCCGCTGATGTCGGCATCATCCACCAGGATCGCCCCACCGCTGATGGTCTCCAGGCCAGCGATGCAGTTCATCAGGGTCGACTTGCCGCACCCCGAGGGGCCGACGAGGATCAGGAACTCGCCGTCGTCGATCTTCAGCTCGATGTTCTTCAAGGTGTCCGGCAGGCCGGCACCGTAGGTCTTGTTGACGTTGCGTAATTCGAGAGTTGCCATGCCTTACCCCTTGACCGCGCCGGACGTCAGCCCGCGCAGGAAATACTTGCCGGCGAAGATGTACACCAGCAGTGTCGGCAGCCCCGCGATCATCGCCGCCGCCATATCAACGTTGTATTCCTTGGCCCCGGTACTGGTGTTGACCAGGTTGTTCAGGGCCACGGTGATCGGTTGCGCGTCGCCACTGGCGAACACCACGCCGAACAGGAAGTCGTTCCAGATCTGGGTGAACTGCCAGATCAGGCAGACCATGATGATCGGCACCGACATCGGCAGCAGGATCTTGCCGAAGATGGTGAAGAACCCCGCGCCATCCAGGCGCGCAGCCTTGACCAGGGCATCCGGCACGCTGACGTAGTAGTTGCGAAAGAACAGCGTGGTGAAGGCCAGGCCGTAGACCACGTGCACCAGCACGAGGCCGGTGGTGGTGTTGGCCAGGCCGAACCGGCCAAGGGTGAACGAGGCCGGCAGCAGCACCGTCTGGAACGGCAGGAAGCAGCCGAACAGCAACAGGCCGAAGAACAGCTGCGAACCGCGAAAGCGCCACATCGACAGCACATAGCCGTTCAGCGCGCCGATCAGGGTGGAGATCAGTACCGCCGGCACGGTGATCTTCACCGAGTTCCAGAAATAGCCACCCACGGTGTCCCAGGCCTTGATCCAGCCGATGCCATCGACCACCTGGGGCCAGCTCAAAAGGTTGCCGGTACGGATGTCCTCGGGGGTCTTGAAGCTGGTGAGCAGCATCACCACCAGCGGCACCAGGTACACCGCCGCCGCCAGCAGCAGCGTGGCGTAGATGGCGATCCGGCTGAAATTCAGGCGCGGCCTGGCGAGCGAATCAGTCATGGCGCTTGCCTCGCAGTTCGGAATACAGGTACGGCACCAGGATGGTCAGCACCGCGCCCAGCATCAGCATGGCGCTGGCCGAACCGATGCCCATCTGGCCACGGCTGAAGGTGAAGGAGTACATGAACATCGCCGGCAGGTCGGAAGAGTAGCCAGGGCCGCCGGCGGTCATCGCCGCCACCAGGTCGAAGCTCTTGATCGCGATATGGGCCAGGATCATGAAGGCACTGAAGAACACCGGGCGCAGGCTCGGCAGAACGATCTTCAGGTAGATGGTCGGCAGGCTGGCGCCGTCCACCTGGGCCGCGCGGATGATCGACTGGTCGACACCCCGCAGGCCGGCCAGGAACATCGCCATGACGAAACCCGAGGCCTGCCATACGGCGGCGATCACCAGGCAGTAGACCACGCGATCCTGGTCCACCAGCCAGTCCAGGCGAAAGCCTTCCCAGCCCCAGTCGCGCAGCATCTTGTCCAGGCCCAGGCCGGGATTGAGCAGCCATTTCCAGGCGGTGCCGGTGACGATCATCGACAACGCCATGGGGTACAGGTAGACGGTGCGGATGAAGCCCTCGCGGCGGATGCGCTGGTCCAGCAACACCGCCAGGAACACCCCCAGCACCAGGCTGATGCCGATGAACAAGCCGCCGAACACGGCCAGGTTCTTGCTCGCCACCCACCAGCGGTCGTTGTCCATCAGCCGCAGGTATTGCTGCAGGCCGACCCACTTGTAGCTCGGCATGAAGCTGGAATTGGTGAAGGACAGAATGAAGGTCCAGAGGATGTAGCCATAGAAACCCACCAGCACGATCACCATGCTCGGCGCCAGCACGAGCTTGGGCAACCAGCGCTGCAAGGCATCCAACGGCGAGGCTTTGCTGAAAACCGCCACAGAGCTCATCGGAGAAATCCAGTTGAAGAAGTGAGTGTCCGCAGGAGCGAGGCTCGCCGGCGGATGGACATCGACAGGTAAATCGATGCCCACCGACGCACCGCCTTCGCGGGCCAGCCTCGCTCCTGCGAGGGAGAGCGTTTCGGGAATGGCCGCAGGCATGCCTGCGGCCCGGACCTTACTGCGCGGCCTTGACCGCCGACGCCAGTTGCGCACTGGCCTTGGCCGGGTCCGCATCCTTGTCGTTCATGAAGTTGGTCACCACATCGAAGATCGCGCCCTGCACCGCCAGGGACGTGGCCATGTTGTGCGCCATGCTCGGCTGCAGCCCACCGGTCTTCTCATCCGCCAGGAAGTCCTTGGCGGCGGCCTGGGCGCAGGAGTCGAAACCTTCGGCGTCCATGGCGTTGAGCATGTCGGTGCGCACCGGGATCGAGCCCTTGTTGATGCTGAAGACCTTCTGGAAGTCCTTGCCCAGGGCGACCTTGGCCAGGTCCTGCTGGGCGGCGATATCGCCCTTGCGATCGGCCTTGAGCTTGAACACGGCCAGGGAGTCGATGTTGTAGGTGAAAGCCTTGTCGGTGCCCGGGAACGGCACGCACTGGTAATCCTTGCCGGCGACTTTCTTGGCCGCGGTCCATTCGCTCTTGGCCCAGTCGCCCATCATCTGCATCCCGGCCTTGCCGTTGATCACGTCGGCGGCGGCGATGTTCCAGTCACGCCCGGCACGGTTGGGGTCCATGTAGCCGGAGAGCTTCTTCAGCTCGGCGAAGGCCTTGGTCATCTCCGGGCCTGCCAGGGTCTTCTGGTCCAGGTCCACCAGGGCCTTCTTGTAGCCTTCGGCGCCCATCACCGAGAGCACCACGTCTTCGAATACAGTGCTGTCCTGCCAGGGCTGGCCACCGTGGGCCAGGGCGATGAAGCCGGCGGCCTTGAGCTTGTCGCCGGCGGCATAGAATTCTTCGAGGGTGGTGGGCGCCTTGGCGATCCCGGCCTTCTTGAACACCTCGGGGTTGATCCACAGCCAGTTGACCCGGTGGATGTTCACCGGCACGGCGACGTAGTCCCCTTCGTACTTGACGGTATTGGCCACCTTGGGCGAAAGCAGGCCGTCCCAATTCTCGCTCTTGGCCACGTCCTTGAGGGTATCGGTGCTGAGCAGGCCGGTGCTGCCCCATTCCTGGATGTCCGGGCCCTTGATCTGTGCCACACCGGGTGGGTTGCCGGCCACGGCGCGGCTCTTGAGCACGGTCATCGCGGTGGAACCGCCACCGCCGGCCACGGCGCCGTCCTTCCAGGTGAAACCGTCTTTCTCCACCTGGGCCTTGAGCACATCGACCGCAGCCTTTTCACCACCGGACGTCCACCAATGGACCACTTCCACGGAACCTTTGGAGTCGGCGGCCAGGGCACTCAGGGGAAACAGGGAGGCAAGGGAAATGACAGTGGCGAGGCGAGAAATCGCATTCATCTGAAGTACCTTTCTTGTTGTTATGCATGCAAGTCTGGTGCTTGCGCTGCAAACGAGTCTAAACAGACTAGCCCAGCGCCCGAGTAACGAAGCGATGGGGAAATGTCACCGCATGGTTACACAGCCCCCGGGGCAGACATGTCGGCCAGGGCCGTGGCCATGCTCGGCGCCAGGGGCAGGCGCGGAATCAGCACGGCCTGCCAGGCGTGATAAAGGTCCGGCTTGCCGCCCCAGATTTCTGCCGCAGGGCGGTTGTCCAGGCCCAGTTCGTGGTGCCAGCTGCCGAACTCGCGGTCGATGAAATGCGCTTGGCAGAACTCCCAGAAAACCCGGTACCAGGTTTCATAGCGCTCCTCTGCGGTACGCCTGAGCAAGGCACTGGCGGCGGCGCTGGCTTCGGCGTGGGTCCAGTGCAGGCGCTGGCGCACCACGGGGCGGTTGCCCCAGTCCAGGGTGTAGACGATGCCCGGGGCGCCATCCACGTTCCAGCCGTGACGGCAGTTGCTGTCGAACAGGCGCTGGGCATCCAGCACCAGCCAGCCAGGGGTCAGCATTCCGGCCTGGCCCCGCGCGGCTTCCAGGTGCAGCAACAGCCGCGCCCACTCGAATCCGTGGCCCGGCGTGGTACCGAAGGGGCGAAAACCATCGGCGGGACACTCCCGGTTGTAATCGCGCAAGGGCTGCCAATCCAGGTCGAAGTGCTCGACCACCATGAAGTCGTTGGCCGCCGCATGGACGTGGATCAAGCGCTCGGCGATGCGCAGGGCGCGACTGAGCCAGCGCGGGTCCTGGGTGACGTCGGCCAGGGCGAGAAAGGCCTCGGTGGCGTGCATGTTGCTATTGGCCCCGCGATAGGCCTCCTGTTCGCTCCAGTCGCGGCTGAAGGACTCGATCATCGCGCCCTCCTGCTCGCTCCAGAAATGCTCCTCGATCACGCCGACCGCCTGCTCCAGCAAGGCCTCGGCCCCCGGGCGCCGGGCCACCACCGCGGAACTGGCGGCCAGGGCGACGAAGGCATGCAGGTAGGCTGCCTTGCCGCCATTGCCGTCGGCCTGCCCGGCCACCGCGAACCAGCCGCCATGCTCGGCATCACGCAGCGGACCTGAGAGCGCCGCGACGCCGTGGTCCACCAATTCGGCAAAGCCAGGCAGCCCCTGGATATGGGCCATGGCGAAGCTGTGGGTCATGCGCGCGGTATTCATGGTTTCGGCCCGGGCGCCGGCAGGCAGGCAGCCCCGGGCATCCAGGTTGCCGAAGCCCTCGGCAAGCCGCGAGGCCTTGGCGAAATCCAGCAGCCGCAAGCCCTCGGCGGCCAGCCAGCTGTGGTGTGCGGGAGCGTTCAGCCAACTGCTGAACGGCAGGGAAAGAGGTTCCATGGACGACCTGTTGTTGTTCTTGTCGAAGGCTTGAGTCTAATCAAGCCAAGGTTGGCCCCAGGTAACGAAGGACACGGCAAATGTCACCAGGTCGTGACAAACCAGCGGACGCCGGTAGGCGCTAAGTTTGCTCGCGATGCACGATAACGCGCCGTGTCAGGCAGGACGCTTCGTCGCTGCTAAGAGGAGAGTTGTTCAGTCCGCGAAACGCGGCAGGTACAAGGTCACCCGCAGGCCGCCCTCGCGCAGGTTCTGCAAGCTGACTTCCCCGCCATGGCTATGGGCGATGTTGCGTGCGATGCCCAGCCCCAGGCCGTAACCCTGCTGCTGGCCGGCCAGGCGAAAGTGCGGCTCGAAGACCTGCTCCAGCCGCTGCTGGGGCACGCCGGGGCCCTCGTCGTCCACGTGCAGGATGAAGGCGTCGGCGTCATCCTCGATATGCAGGTGGGCGTTCTGCCCATATTTCAGGGCGTTGTCGATCAGGTTGCCCATGCAGCGCTTGAGCGCCAGGGGCTTGCCCGGGTAGCTGGCCAGGGCCCGTCCCTGCTGGGTCACCCGGCCATTGCCGGCGGGCGCCAGGTAAGGCTCCACCAGGCAGTCGAGCACCTGGTTCAAGTCCACCGGCTCGATGTTCTCGTGGATGTCGGTGTCCTTGACGCATTGCAATGCGCCCTTGACCAGCAGCTCCAGCTCATCGAGGTCGCGGCCGAACTTGGCTTGCAGTTGTTCATCCTCCAGCAGTTCCACCCGCAACCGCAGGCGGGTGATGGGAGTGCGCAAGTCATGGGAGATGGCGCTGAACAACTGGCTGCGCTCGGTCAGGTAGCGGCTGATGCGCTCGCGCATGCTGTTGAAGGCCCTCGCCACTTCCACCACCTCACTGCCGCCGCCCGGCGCCACCGGCTGCACATCGGCGCCCAGGGACAACTCGCGAGCGGCCCGGGCCAGGCGCTTGAGGGGCCGGCTCTGCCAGTGCACCAGCAGGCCGATGAACAACAACAGGAAGCAGCTGGTCAGCAGGATGAACCACACCTGCTGTGCCGGCAGGCCCTGCTCTTCGAGGCTGGTGTAGGGCTCGGGCAACAATGAAGCGATGTACAGCCACTCGCCCGGGGCCATCTGGATCTGGGTCACCAGCACTGGCGGGTTCACCGGTTCCAGGGTCAGGGCGTAGTGGGCCCAGGACCGTGGCAACTCGTCGAGCTTCAAGCCACCGTTGAAGATCCGCAGGTCGTCGGGCCGTACGAAGGTCACGGAGATGTCCGCATCGTTGCCCAGGGACTGGCGCAACACCTGCTCCACCGCCCGCAGTACCGCCTCCTTGCGCGGCGTGGCCGGCAATACCTGCATGTCCAGCGGCTTGTCGTTGAGGGTCACGACAAAACGCGTACCGCCCATGCTGCGCAACTGGTCGAGTACCAGCGGCCGATAGGCCACCGGCAGCGAACGCAGGTAACTGACGCTGGCGGTCATCGAATGGGCCAGGCTGCGGGCGCTGGTCACCAGGCCCTCGAGCTGGGTGGCACGCAACTGCGAGACCCAGATCACGCTGGACAGGGCCTGGGCCAGCAGCACCACCAGCAGGGTCAGCAACAGCATCCGGCCCAGCAGCGAACGCGGCATGGGCACCCGTTGCAGGCAGCCCTTGAGGGTTTCAGCGAGCACTGCCAGCTACCACATTGGCCGCCAACTGGTAGCCACTGCCGCGCACGGTGCGAATCAGCCGCGGTGGTTTTTCCGTGTCCCGCAGGCGTTGGCGCAAGCGGCTGACCGCCATGTCGACGATGCGATCCAGGGGCATCAGGTCGCGACCACGGGTGGCATTGCCGATGGTGTCGCGATCGAGGATTTCCTGGGGATGATCGAGGAACAGCTTGAGCAGGGCGAAGTCGGCGCCGGAAAGGATCACTTCCTCGCCGTCGTTGTGGAACAGCCGGTGGCTGATCACATCCAGGCGCCACTCGTCGAAGCACAACACCTCGCCTCCGGCCCGCTCCTGGGCGAACTGCGCCCGGCGCAGCAGGGCCTTGATCCGCGCCTGCAGCTCACGGGGGCTGAACGGCTTGCCCAGGTAGTCATCGGCCCCCAGTTCCAGGCCGATGACCCGGTCGGCCTCGTCGGAACTGGCGGTGAGCATGATGATCGGCACCTGGCCGCGCTTGGGGTGCTGGCGAATCCAGCGGCACAGGCTGAAGCCGTCCTCGTCGGGCAGCATCACGTCGAGGATCACCAGGTCGCTGGGCGCCTCGTTCAGGGCCTGGCGAAAACCTGCGCCATCGGCGGTGCTGCGCACCTGGAAACCGCAGCGGCTGAGGTAGGTCTCCAGCAGCTCGCGGATTTCCTGATCGTCGTCGACCAACAAGATCGACCTACTGGCTGATATCACCCATGCCGTCCTTTGTCGTTGTCATGAATGGAGGGCGATTATGCCTGTTCCAGGGCCACCCCGGCGCCGGTCAGTCCGGAATAGGGCGCGGTCACCAGCCACACCGGGATGCCCTTGAAGTAGTCGCTCATGCAGCCCTTGTCGGCAAAGCTCTTGGCGAAGCCGCTCTGGATGAAAAAGTCGGCAAAACGCGGGATCACCCCGCCGACGATGTACACCCCGCCCCGGCCGCCGGTGGTCAGCACGTTATTGCCCGCCACCCGGCCCAGCCAGCAACTGAACTGCTCCAGCACCTCGCGGGCGATGGGGTCGCCGGCCAACCCCGCGGCGGTGATCGCCTCGGGGGTATCCAGCCGTGGCTGGTGGCCGTCCACTGCGCAGATGGCCCGGTAGACCCGGGGCAGGCCGCCGCCGCTGAGGGCGGTCTCGGCGCTGACATGGCCGATCCCG